>JBJTIV010000118.1:0-37431 GCA_046095145.1 Planctomycetaceae bacterium | reverse complement strand
GCGGTCGAGGTGCGGCTGCTCAAGGAACTGCTGCGGACCCGCGGCCGGTCGCGGGCCGACACAGACTACACTCTCGCCGTCGGCGGGACATGGCGACCCGCGTCGCATTCGGAGGCGCTGGGCATGTGGCGCGACCGGCGGGTGATCGTGGCGGGAGGCACGGCCGGCTTCGGCCTCGTGCTGGCCCGGCACCTGGCGGCCGCCGGCGCCCGTCCGCTCGTGGTGGGCCGCTCCAGCCACGGCGTGCGGCGGGCGCTCGAGGCCTGCGAGCGCGGCGCCGGCGGCGACCGCGTCCGCGGCACCGCGGCCGACCTGCGCCGGCCGGGGGAGGGCACCCGCGTGGTGGGCGAGGCACTCGCCATCCTCGGCGGCCTCGACGACGTCGTTTTCTGCGTGGGCCGCTCCGGCCGCGCGCGGACGCTCGACACCTCCGGCGAAGCGCTCCAGGAATACCTCGACGCCAACCTGCTCGCGGCGGTGGAGCTCACGCGGGCGGCGGCCGACGACGTGGCCGCGGCGCGGGGGCACCTGGTCTACGTGGGCAGCCTGGCGGGCAAGTTCGTGCTGCCCTTCATGGGGCCCTACAGCGTGGCCAAGGCGGCGCTGGCCGCCTACGCCGACGCTGTCCGGGTGGAACTCGCCCCGCGGGGCGTTCACGTGCTGCTCGTGTCGCCGGGGCCGATCCGCCGCGCCGCGGACGACCCGGCCGTCGCGGAGACTGTCGACCGCTACGCCGCCGAGGCCGCGGCGGCCGGACTGCCCGCCTCCGCCGCGGCGCCGGGCGGCACGACCCGCCTCGCGCGGCTCGACCCTGACCGGCTCGCCGACCGCGTGCTCGACGCCTGCCGTCGCCGCACGAGCGAACTCGTCGTGCCCGCCCGGGCGCGGCTGCTCGCCGGGCTCATCGCGTGGTTTCCCGACGCCGGCCGGCGGCTGCTCGCCCGCATCGCGACGCGGCGCGACGACGGCTGACGCCCGCGGGGCGGCGCGTCATCCCGGGCCGGTCACGGGCGCCGCCGCGGCCTCGAGCGCGCGGCGCAGGGCCGCGAGCCGGCCGGGATCGGTGGGCTTCGACCCGTCGGCGTCGGTGACGTGGAAGGCGTCGACGACCTGGTCGAGGTGCGTGCCGATCCGCGCCGATCGGACCGACAGCCCCGCGGCGAAGATCTCCCGTGCCACCGCGTGGAGCAGGCCCGGCGCGTCGGTGGCGAACACCTCCACGATCGTCGCCTCCGCCGAACTCACGGCGTCGATCGACACCCGCGGCGGCGGCGTAGCGAGGGCCGCGGGCCGCGGGGCGAAGGGGTTCCAGCGCCGGCCGCACGTCGGCGGCTCCGCGGCCTTGAGCGCCGCGCGGATCGCCTCGGCCACGTCGGCGAGCCGGTCGGGGGGCGGCGCGCCCGCGAAGTCGGGGTCGAGCGTCGTGAAGTGGTCGATCACCAGCCCGTCGTCGAGCGTGTGGATGTCGGCCGCGAGCACCTCCAGCCGCTCGGCGGCCAGGGCCGCGGCGACGCGGTGGAAGATGCCGGCCGCCACGTCCTCGCGGGTGCCCACGGTCACCGCCACGGTCGACGTCTCGGGCTGCCAGCGGGCCGCCACGAAGATGCCGTCGGCGGGGAGGCGGGCGAGCCGCGACAGCTCCACGACGAGCTGCTCCGGCGGCGTGTCGCGAAACAGCGCCGCGGGCAGCCGGCCGGCCAGCCGCACGACCGGATCGTCGGCGGGGCGGCCCGCGAGCAGCGCGCCGAGTCTGCGCCGGGCGCGGTCGGCGTGGGGCGGGGGCCGCTCGCCGTCGAGCCGCGCCAGCGTGTGGTCGTAGAGGTCGCCGAGCAGGTCCGCCTTCCAGCGCGTCCAGGTGCCGGGGCCGACCGCCGCCACGTCGGCGGCCGTGAGCAGGGCGAGCATCCGCAGCGTCTCGGGCGCGCCCACGGTGCGGGCGAAGCCCACCACGATGCTCTCGTCGCCCGCGTCGCGCCGGAAGGCCAGGTGGGCCATGGCCAGGTGCTGCCGCACGAGGAACTCGACGAGGTCCGCCTCGTCGGCGGGCAGTCCCAGCCGCGCGGCCACGAGCCGCGCCAGCCGCGCGCCGACCTCGGAGTGGTCCTCCACGAATCCCTTGCCCAGGTCGTGCAGCAGCGCGGCGAGCAGGAGCGGGCGGTGCCGCGGCAACTCCCGCCACGCCTCGCCCAGCCAGTCGTCGGCATCGGCACCGGCCGCGAGGCACTCGACCGTGCGGATCGAGTGCTCGTCGACGGTGTACTTGTGATAGTTGTTGAACTGCAGCAGGTGCCGGGCGTGGGCGAACGGCGGCACGAGGATCTCGAGCACGCCCACCTCGTGCAGCCTGCGGAGCGCCGCAGCCAGGCTCTCGGGCCGGGCGAACAGGCCGAGGAAGGCCGCCACGGCCGCGGCATCGGGCTCGCGCGGCAGCGCCGGGACGGATCGCCGCACCTCGGCCCAGGTGGCGGGCTCGAGCGGCAGATCGTAGAGGCCGGCCAGGTCCACGAGCCTCACGATCCGCGCCGTGTCGCCGGCCACCTCGGCCGCCCGGCCGGGCAGCGCCGCCACGTCGCCCGGTCCGACGCGGAACAGGTCGTCGACGCGGTGGCCGAGCAGTCCGGCGGCGGCGCGGCGGGCCGGGCCGGGGCGTCTCAGCCGCGCCACGAGCACGTCGACCGCCTGCTGCACGCGCGTGGTATGGCCCAGGTACTCGCGCATGAACCGCTCCACGCCCAGCAGGCCGCCCTCCGGACCGATCCCACGGGCGGCCGCGATCCGCGCCTGCTGGTCGCGGGTGAGGTCGTCGGCCGCGCGGCCCGCGGCGAGATGAAGGTCGGTGCGGACCGCGGCCAGGAACTCGGCCGCGTCGCGGAGGGCGACGGCGTCGGCCCGGGTGAGGCCGTCGACCCGGGCGAGGTCGTCCCACGTCGTCGCGTCGCAGAGCACGACGCCCAGCCAGTGCGCCAGGTGCACGTCCCGGAGGCCGCCGGGCGACCGCTTCACGTTGGGCTCGATCAGGGCCGTGGCCTGGCCGAACCGCTCGGCCTCGGCGCGGCGGGCGGCGACGACCGCTGCGGCGATCCGGCGGCGGCGGCGGCCCACGAGGCCGCGGAGCCGCGCCGCGAGCCGGTTCACGAGCGGGGCGTCGCCGGCGAGCGGCCGGGCGTCCACGAGGGCGGTGGCGAGCGTGGCGTCGGCGGCCGCGGGGCGGAGCGCCTCGGCGACGCTCCGCTCGCGCTGCCCCACCTGCAGGCCGGCGTCGAACAGGTCCTGGAGCACGCGCGACGCGACCGCGGCGAGCGGGCCGGGCACGCGGCGGTCGCCGTGCAGGAACATCAGGTCCACGTCGGAGAAGGGGGCCATCTCCCGCCGACCCCAGCCGCCGACGGCGACCACGGCCGTGCGGTCGCGGACCGCGGCCGCATCGGCCGCCGGCAGGTCCGCCAGCGCGGCCTGCCAGACCTCCACCACGACCGCGTCGACGAGATCGCTGGCCAGGCCGCAGGTGGCCAGTCCGGGCGCGCCGGCCGCGTGCTGCGCGGCGATCCGCCGCCGCATGTCGGCGACGGCGGCGGCCGCGCGGACCACCGCGGACCGGGGAGCCGCCGCGTCCACGGCGGCCGGGGCGGTCATGCGGGCATCCACGGGTCGTCGGCGACGTCCGCCCGCCGGTTGGCCACGCGGGCCAGCACGAACAGCAGGTCGCCGAGGCGGTTCAGGTATTCGATCGCGTTGGCGGGGATCGTGGTCTCCGGCTGCATCGCCAGCGTCACCACCCGGCGCTCGGCGCGGCGGCACACCGTCCGGGCCACGTGGAGCGCCGCGGCCAGCGGCGTGCCCGTGGGAAGGATGAAGCTGGCCAGCGGCTCGAGCGCGGCCTCGTGGCCGTCGATCTCGGCCTCCAGGGCCACGACGTGGCCGACGGTGATCCGCTCGGCGGCCCGTGACGGCGTGGCGAGCTGCGCGCCCAGGTCGAACAGCTCGCACTGCACGCGCCGCAGCAACGCGTCGAACCCCGACGCGGCCGGCAGCGTGCGGACCGCGCCGAGATGGCTGTTGAGCTCGTCGACGGTGCCGAAGGCCTCGATGCGCGAGTGGTCCTTGCGGACCCGCGGACCGCCGAACAGGCCCGTCTCGCCGGCGTCGCCCGTCTTGGTGTAGATCTTCATCGTCTCGCGTCTCCGCCGGCAGTCATCCCTCGACCTATACTGGGCGGCGCGGCGGAAACGTGCAACCCGCCGGCGGCATCTCATCGCAGGACGCGCTCCGTGAACGGCCAGGCGACCTCGGCGGATCGGGCGGTCGCCCTCGTGGGCGGCGGTCGCATGGCCCAGGCCCTGGCGGCGGGCTTCCACGCCGCCGGCCTCGTCGACGCCGCCGCGAGCACCGTCGTCGACCCCGCTCCCGAGGCTCGCGCGCGGTTCGCCGACCGGGTGCCGGGCGTGCGGTTCGCGGCCACCGGGGCCGAGGCCGCCGCGGCGGCGCGGCTCGTCGTGCTCGCGGTGAAGCCGCAGCAGGCTGCCGCGGCCTGCGCGGAGATCGCCGCGGCGCTGCGGCCCGACGCCACGCTCGTGTCGAGCGTGGCCGGCCTGACCACCGCCCGCCTCGCGGCGCTGGCGCGCACGCCGCGGATCGTGCGCGTGATGCCCAACACGCCGAGCCTCGTGGGCCGCGGCGTGGCGGTCGTGTGCGCGGCTCCGGAGGTGGACGCGGCCGACCGCCGGCGGGTGCTCGAACTGCTGGCGGCGGTGGGCCACGTGCACGAGGTCGACGAGTCCCTCATGGACGCCGTCACGGGCCTGTCGGGCTCGGGGCCCGGCTTCCTGGCGCTCGTCGTCGAGGCGCTCGCCGCGGGGGGCGAGCGGGCCGGCCTGCCGGCGGAGCTCGCGCTGGCGTTGGCCGTGGAGACGTTCGCCGGCACCGGCGAACTGCTCGAGCGCACGCGGGAGAGCCCGGCGGCGATCCGCGGCCAGGTGACGAGTCCCGGCGGCACGACGCTCGCCGGCCTGGCCGTGCTCGAGGCCCGCGGCCTCCCGCAGGCACTCGCCGACGCGGTCGTCGCCGCCACCGCGCGGGCCCGCGAGCTCGGCCGCTCGAGCTGACGGCGCGGAGTCCGCGGCCGCCGACGGCTACCGCCGCTTCCGGCCGGTCTTGGTCGCGCGGGCTTTCTTGGAGCCGACCTTCCGCGTGCGCGGCTTCTGCGCGCGGGCCTTCTTCGCGGCCTTCACCGGCCGGGGCTCGGCCGCCGTCTTCCGCGTGGCGGCCCGACCGGCGGTGCGGGCCTTCGTGCGCCCCGTGTTCCCGGGCCGAGCGACCCGGCCGCCGAAGATGGCATCCCAGCCGGCGGCGTACGTGCTCGTGCTTCCCACCCTCACGATCGACATGACGAGTTCCTCACCGTGCCCACGTTGCGGTCGCGCGTCGCCGCGTGCACCGACGGTCTTGGTAGCGATCACGGCGAGCGCGTGTCAAGCGCTCCGGCGTCGTCCGTGCCGGCTGTGATCACGAGCGCCACGCCGCCTGCGGCCTCCGGCAGCGGCTCACGGTCGGCGGCCCGGGCCGGGAGGGCCGCGACGAATTCGAGCCGCAGTTCGTTGCGGTCCCGCAGGTCGGCCGTCACGTCGTGTCGCCAGGCCGCGGCTCCGGCGACGACGGGCGGCAGGGGGCGGCCGTTGAGCACGGCGGCGCCGGCCGCTGGCCGGGTGATCTCCAGCCAGATTCGGTCGCCCGCGTTGACTCCCGTGGGCATGCCGAACGAGCGGCTCCACACCGCCCCGTCCGCGGTCGCGTGCCACGCGGACTGCAGCCTGATGCGGTGCGGCGCGGTCATGGCACGACCACGGCCCGACCGACCGTCTCGCCGCGGAGCATCCGCCCGGCCCACGCCCCGACCTCGTCGAGCCGCAGCCTCGCGACCGGCACGCGGCCGCGAAGCCGCGGCCACCACTCGGCCAGGTCGTCCCACAGCCGGCGGCGGTCGTCGTGGGTGAGCTGCGTGGCCGCGTCGATGCCGGCCAGGGTCACGCCCCGGAGGATGAACGGATGCACGGTGGTGACGAGGTCCGCGCCCCCCGCCATGCCGATCGCCGCCACGGCCCCGCCGCCCCTCACGCTCCGCAGCAGGTCGGACAGCAGCGCGCCGCCCACCGTGTCGACCACGCCCGCCCACCGGCCCGCCGCCAGGGACTTCCCCGGCTCGGCCACGACCGCGGCCGGGGTGGCGACCTCCGTCGCCCCCAGGCCGAGCAGCGCCTCGCGGGCCGCCGCCTTGCGCGAGCAGGCGACGACCCGGTGGCCGGCCTCCGCGAGCCTGGCCACCGCGAGCATGCCCACGCCGCCGCTGGCTCCGGTGACCAGCCAGTCGCCAGCGCGATCCTCCACGAGCCGCTCGAGCCGTGCGCAGGCCGCGAGCGCCGTCAGCCCCGCGGTGCCCAGCGCCATCGCGTCCACCGCGGTCAGCGCGGCCGGCCTGGGCAGGATCGCTTCCACAGGCATCCGCACGTGGGTCGCGAAGCCGCCGTCGCGACGCTCGCCCATGGTGTTGCCGGTGATCACCACCGCCGTGTCGGCGGCCTGGCCGCCGGCCGCGCGGAGGAGGCGGCCCGCGACGTCGATTCCGGGGACGAGCGGCGTGATCCGCATCACGCCCGGGTGGCAGGTGCAGGCCAGGGCGTCCTTGTAGTTGAATCCCGCCGCCTCCACCGCCACGACGGCACCGTCGGCCCCGGGGTCGGCCGCGGGATCCCAGCCGAGCGACACGAGACCACCCGCGCACGCGCCCGCCGCGGTGCGGCTCACGCGCCAGGCGCTCGGGCTCGGCGCCGCGGACTCTCGCTGCACGCTCGGCTCCGGGTCACTTCCACCGTCGGCACCGCATCGCCGCCGGCCACCGCTATACTGTGGGCGACCGCCACGCGGAGCCCCTCTCCGGGGCATCCTAGCGTGGCAGCGGTGCGGATGACACCGCCGATTCACCCCCGGGAGCGACCGCGACGATGGGACATGCCGCCAGCGAATTCACCGACCAGAACTTCCAGAGCGAGGTGCTCGACTCGCCCGTGCCCGTGCTCGTGGACTTCTGGGCACCGTGGTGCGGACCGTGCCGGATGATCGGCCCGACGATCGAGGAACTGGCCGCCGAGAATCAGGGCACGTTTCGCGTGGGCAAGGTGAATGTCGACGACAACAACCGCCTGGCGATGACCTACAACGTGGCGAGCATCCCCACGATCATGATCTTCAGCGGCGGCCGGCTCGTGCAGCAGTTCATGGGCGTGCAGCCCAAGGCCCGCCTGCAGCAGGCCCTCGACGAGGCCAAGCCGGCGTAGCGGACGCCACGCCGTTCGTCGGGGTCCTCAGGGGGTCGCGCCGGCCAGTTCGGGCTCGACGGTCGCCGCGACCCTCGGTCGCGACGAGCGCTCCGCCCGCAGCAGGGCGGCGGCCCGCGCCCGCTCCACGAGCCCGTCGTCGACGAAGCCGGCGAGGTCCACGTCGAGGCCCGGCTCGCGGAGTTTCTCCACGGCCTTGGCCTCGATCTGCCGGACCCGCTCCCGCGTCACGTCGAAGATCGTGCCCACCTCCTCGAGCGTGTAGGCATAGCCGTCGGCCAGGCCGAACCGCAGGCGGATGATCTCGCGCTCCCGGAACGACAGGCCGGCGAGCGCCTTGGCGATCGACGACTTGAGCGACTGCCGGTTGACGTCGGCCAAAGCGTCCTCCTCCCGGTGGTCGCGCACGAAGTCTCCCGTGACCGCCTCGTCGCCCTCACCCACCGGCTGGTCGAGCGACGTGGGCCGCCGCGACATCCGCCACACGCACTCCGCGTCGGCGAGGCTGACGCCGGACCGGGCCGCGAGTTCCTCGACGGTCGCCTCGCGGCCGAGTTCCTGCTGCATGTCGCGGGCGAGGTTGCGCATCTTCGTCATGGTGTCCACCATGTGCACCGGCACGCGGATGGTGCGGCTCTGGTCGGCGATGGCACGGGTGATCGCCTGCCGGATCCACCACGTGGCGTACGTGGAGAACTTGAAGCCGCGGGCGTGCTCGAACTTGTCGACTGCCCGCATCAGGCCGGAGTTGCCCTCCTGGATGAGGTCGAGGAACGACAGGCCGCGGTTGCGGTAGCGCTTCGCGATCGAGATCACCAGCCGCAGGTTGCCCTCGGCGAGGTCCCGCTTCGCGGCGTCGTACCGGCCCTGCAGGTCGTCGAGCAGCGCCAGCCGCCGGGCCAGCGTGCGGCGGCTCTCGCGGGCGGCCAGCAGGATCCGCCGCTGCTCCACCGCGAGCGCCCGCCGCCGCTGCGGGTCGCCGCCGGCCGCGGCCGCCAGGGCCCGGAGTTCGTCGAGGTGCCGTGCCCGGCCCCGCAGCTCCTTGAGCAGCGGATAGAGCCGCTGGATCCGCAGCTGCATCTCCTCGACGAGCCGCACCGCCTTGTTCCGCTGCCGGACGAGCCGCCGCCAGGCCTCGCGCCGCCGCTCGTCGGGCGTGCTCCGCGACATGGCGACGCGGAACAGCCGCGCCTTCTCGTCCTGGAGGCGGCGCAGGGTGGCCAGGTTGGGGGCGAGCCGGCGGAGGATGCGCCGCTTCTCGCGGGTGTTGGTCACGGAGACCTCGATCGTGCGGTCGAGCCGGACGGTGCCGGCCTGGACCTTCTCCAGCAGGGCGACCGCGCCGGCGAGCACGAAGTCGTTGGCAAGCAGCGTGCGGCGGAAGCGGCGGCGCCAGTGCTCGATCCGCCGCGAGTGCCTGACCTCGCCGGCGCGATCCAGCAGCGGAATGCCACCCATCTGCGCCAGGTAGAGACGGATCGGATCATCGATCACCGCCGTCGGGCGGCGGCTGCGGGTGGCTCCGCGGACGGGGGGCGTGGCGACGCGGACCATGGCTGCTGACTCCTCAGGTGACGAGCGCGGGATCGGGGGCGACGGGGCTCGGGCGTTGCCGCCGGACCGGGGCTCGACCACAGGGCATTTCCGATGCCGCACCGCGGCGGAGCGTGGAAAACCGCCGGAGTCGCGGGGTGCGCCTGCCGCCTCCCGCGGCACCGTCACGACCGGACCAGACCGCGTCGCCGGCGGGCGACGCGCCGCGACCCCCGCGTCGCCCGGATGCGACGGAAGGCTGCGCCGCCGGCCGGCGGCGGCCTCACGCGGGCGACCACGTCGATCCGAAGATTCCCGGAACACCGGGTGCCAGCGATATACTCCGCGAGCCGGGAGCGGATCACGGCGGACCGCGGGACGGGCCCATGCAGATCGTCGACATCCTCGTGCTGGCGACGGTGGCGCTGGTCCTGCTCGGCGGCCTGGTGGCGCTGGGACTCGGCCACCGGCGCTGGAGCATCGGCACGGTCGTCGCCGGCTTCCTCGTGCTCCTCTCGGCCGCGACGTTCCTCTATCTGGCAGCCCGCATCGCGCAGCGGGATCGGGCCTGGAAGCAGAAGATCGACGATCTGGAGGCGCGGCTGGCGAAGGCCGAGCACGACCGCACGCCCGATCCGCGTTCTGCGGGCTGGGAGGAGGGCCCGAACTCGCTCGCCCGCCTCCGCGACCGGCGCGACCGCTGGCGACGCGGGCTGGATCGGATCGACACCTGGCGTGGTCGCATCTGGCAGAACGCCTCGTTCCAGCCGCCGAAGGACGACACGTCGACCGGCACGGTCGCGCTGGCCGAACAGACGAACACCGCGGATTCACCTCCGCTCCACGCCGGATCCCTCGTCTTCCTCTTCGACTCGATCCCGTTCGAGGAGGGGGGCGCCTACATCGGCGAATTCCGGATCGAGAAGACCGGTTTCGACGAGGCGACGAAACGCCACATCCTCACGGTCGTGCAGACGGCCCCGCGCGACGAGTACGACGCGAAGGTGCTGGCGCTGCCGCACGACTCGGTGATCGTGTTCGAGGATCTTCCGGTCGACCGCTGGCTCGCCTTC
This sequence comes from Planctomycetaceae bacterium, assembly GCA_046095145.1. Taxonomy (GTDB): domain Bacteria; phylum Planctomycetota; class Planctomycetia; order Pirellulales; family UBA1268; genus QWPN01. Next base: position 27,497 of record JBJTIV010000118.1, on the reverse strand, counting down.
TACAGCTCGCCCGAGCTGGCCGCCGACGACGAGCGGGGAGTGCTGCCCGAGGCCGTCAAGGACGACGCCGGGAAGGTCCGCGAGTTGCTGGAGAGTTCGACGGAGGTGAAGCAGCTCGTGCAGCGGTTCGTGGAGACGTTCGAGCAGCACGAGCAGGACGTGCCGAAGGACGAGTGGGAGCGGGCGGAACAGCAGGCGGCCGAGGAGCCGGGCACGCTCTGGGCGGAGGTCACGTTCACGAAGCCCTTCTCGCTGGGCGGCGGCGACGCGCGGCCGGCTCCCAAGGCCGAAGCCGCGGTCCCCGACGCCGAGTCCGACGCCGCCGCGGAGGCGGCCGGCTCGGAGGGCCCGACGGAGCCCCAGTACGCCCCCGGTGATCGGGCCACGTTCGACCTGCAGACCGCCGTCGAACTCCGTGATCGCGACGACGTGGCGACCATCGAGCGGGTGTTCCGCCGGCGGCCGCTCACCGACGCCATGATGATCCTCCACGGCGGCGCGAGCGCCGACGGCGTCGCGACCACGGGCACCCCCGCCCTCGTGAGGCTGATCCGCGCCGAGATCGCCGCCCTGGAGCGGTCCAACGAGCAGCTGCGCACCGCCCGCAAGGCGGCCGTCGCCAACACGGAGGACGAGCGGAAGGTCGCCGGGGAACTCGAGCGCGACCTCGCATCCCGGCGGCGCGACGTGGGGGCTGCCGGCGATCTCGCCGCCGCCCTGCAGCGGGAACTCGACAGGATCAGGCGGGCCCTCCGGGACGCCGAGGCCGCGATCGTGAGCCAGGGCCGCGAGCTCACCACCGCGATCGACCGGGTGGCCCGCGAGATCGACCTCGTCGCGCCGCCGCCGGAGCGGCGGGCGGCGCGGCCCTGAGCGGCGGCGAGCCGGGCCGGGCGGCCGGGGAGCAGGCGGCCGCGATGGACCGGATGTACCGGTTCACCCGCCACGTCTACGACCTGACGCGCCGCTACTACCTGCTCGGCCGCGACCGCCTGCTCGCGCAGGTGCCGACGGCGGCCGACACCGCCACGCTGGAGGTCGGCTGCGGCACGGCGCGCAACCTGATCAAGCTCGCACGGCGGCCCACGCCGGGCCTGCTCTGCGGTCTCGACGCCTCCCACGAGATGCTCGAGACCGCCGCGCGGAGCATCGCCCGATGCGGGGTGCCCGCCGCCGGCCAGCCGCGGATCGTGCTCCGACAGGGGCTGGCGGAGGATCTCGACGCGCGGCGGATGTTCGGCCGCGACGAGCCGTTCGACACCATCTACTTCTCCTACTGCCTGTCGATGGTGCCCACCTGGCCCGCGGCGATCGAGGCGGCCCTCGCGTACCTCGCGCCGGGCGGCCGGATGCTGATCGTCGACTTCTGGGACCAGCGCGACCTGCCGCGGGCGTTCGCGGCCGCCCTCACGCGCTGGCTGTCGCTGTTCCACGTCGAGTACCGGCCCGAGGTCCACGCGGCGCTCGAGGCGCTCGGCCGGTCGGGCCGCGCCGACGTGCGCTTCGAGTCGGTCGCGCGTCGCTACGCCTACATCGCCACGGTGGTCAAGCGCTGACGCCGCCCCCGGCCCGGCTCACGGCAGCAGAAAGACGATGCCGGTGGCGGCCGCCGCTCCGACGGCGAAGCCGCGGGCGCTGACGGGGACGGCAGGCACCGTCCACGGGGCGCAGCTGCCGGGGCGGTAATAGCCGAGCGGGTAGACGCACTCCCACGGCAGCTCCACGCCCATCTGGTAGGGCAGGGCGGGGATCCGCGCGAAGAAGTGGGCCGCCGACAGGAACGAGTCCGCCACGAAGCCGTGCGAGTGGCCGTAGCGCTCGAGGTTCCAGTGCTCGAAGTAGAGCGGCTTGTGGCAGTAGCCGGCCGCCTTCCACGTGAAGGTCGTCGTGGCGAAGCGGCGGGGCTCGAAGGTCTCCCCCTCGAGCCGGCATTCGTAGGGATAGTCGTTGCCCGGACGGCCACCCACGCGGATGTCGAGGTCGATGCCGGCGAGCGAATCGGCACGCAGCTTCTCGAGCGCCGCCCGGCAGTCGGCCGCCTCCTCGGCGCAGGCGTCGGTCGACTCGTCGTCGGCCGGCGTCTCCACCGCGGCGGGCAGGATCAGCGCGGCGGCTCCGTCACTGCCCTCGTCCGCGACCGGCTCGGCGCCGGCGACCGGGAGCGTCGCCGCGGCGGTCTCCGGCACGACCGGGGGCGGGGGCTCGCTCCGCTGCAGGTCGCGCCAGCCCGCGACGGCCGGCAGGGCGGCCAGCGCGATCAGCGCCGCCGCGATGGCGGCCGCCGTGCGGCCGCCGCCCGGCTCACGGATGCTCCGCCGCGGAGTAGTTCGGCGCCTCGTGGGTGATGGCGATGTCATGCGGATGGCTCTCCCTCACGGCGGCCGCCGAAACCTGGATGAACCGCGAGTCGTTGCGGAGTTCCTCGATGGTCCGCGTGCCGCAGTAGCCCATGCCGGCCCGCAGGCCGCCCACGAGCTGGTAGACGAACATGCTCAGTGGCCCCTTGAAGGGCACCCGACCCTCGACTCCCTCCGGAACCAGCTTGTCGCCGCCGCGTCCGCCCTGCCGATAGCGCTCGCTCGAGCCCTGGACCATCGCCCCGAGCGATCCCATGCCGCGGTAGGCCTTGAAGGTGCGGCCCTGGTAGAGGACCGTCTGCCCCGGGCTTTCCGCGACGCCTGCCAGCAGCCCACCGATCATGCAGCAGTGGGCGCCCGCGGCGATCGCCTTGGTGATGTCTCCCGAGTAGCGGATGCCTCCGTCGGCGATGACCGGCACGCCGGCGCGAGCCGCCTCCTGCGCCGCGTCCCAGACCGCCGTGATCTGGGGCACGCCCACGCCGGAGATGACCCGTGTCGTACAGATCGACCCGGGACCGATCCCAACTTTGACTCCATCCGCACCGGCCGCGATGAGATCCCGACAGCCTTCCCGGGTTGCCACGTTCCCCGCAACCACCTCGATCTCCCAGCGTCGCTTGATCGCCACGACGGTGTCGATGACGTTCGCCGAGTGGCCGTGGGCGCTGTCGACCACGAGCACGTCGACCCCCTTGGCGATGAGGCTCTCCGCCCGCTCCTCGTCGAACACGCCGACCGCGGCCCCCACCCGCAGCCGGCCCTGCCGGTCCTTACAGGCGTTGGGGAACCGCTTCATCATGTCGATGTCCTTGATCGTGATCAGGCCGGTGAGCAGCCCCCGCGCGTCGACGAGCAGGAGCTTCTCCACCTTGTTGGCCATGAGGATCTTCTCGGCCTCGTCGAGCGAGACGGTGCCGGTGGCGGTGACGAGGCCCGACTTCGTCATGATCTCCGCGATGGGCGTCTCGCCGCTGTCGAGAAAGCGCAGGTCGCGGCGGGTGATGATGCCCGCGAGCCGGCGGCCCTCGGTGGTGATCGGCACGCCCGAGATGTTGTGCTGATCCATCACCTCGCGGGCCCGGGCCACGGTGGCGGACGGCGGGAGCGTGACGGGATCCATGATGATCCCGTTGGCGCTCCGCTTGACCTTGTCGACTTCCTCGGCCTGCCGCTCGACCGGCAGGTTCTTGTGGATCACCCCGAGGCCGCCCTCCTGGGCCAGCGCGATGGCCATCTCGCTCTCGGTGACGGTGTCCATCGGCGAGCTGACGACCGGGATGTTGAGCCCGATGTTCCGCGTCAGCCGGGTGGCGACGTCCACCTCGGTCGGCACGACGGCCGACCGGCGCGGGAGCAGGAGGACGTCGTCGAAGGTGATGCCGGTCGCAACGATTTTCCCGTCCATGCACGGCGTCCCCGGGGCGAAAAACCACGGATTATGCGGTGCGACGCCGGCCGCGGGCAACGACCGCCGCGGCGGACGGGGGTTCCGCGGCCGCCGTGGCGCGATCCCGCACGGCGCGAAACCGTGTCCTACCCTTGTGGTGTCCGCCGCGGATCGCAGCCCGCGGCCGCCGACCGCAGTCGTCACCACCTCCCGCGACCCACCCATGCGCATCATCGACGAGACCTCCAGCAGCCCGATCCTCCGCGCCGTGTCCGTGCCCGAGGATCCGATCACGCTCCCCGACGACGAGGCGTTCGCGGCCCACATGGCCCGGCGCCGCTACGGCGATTTCACGCTCACCGACGCCATCCGTCCGGGCTGGCGGCTCGACGTGGTGCCCCGGGCCGGCTACCGCCACGACGCCTGGAGCGATCCCCACGGCGCCTCCCGGCTGCCCGCCCTCGTGGCGGCCGTCTCCGCGGACGAGCTGTTCGAGACGTTCCTCGAGCTGCTCGCGCCCCTCGGGGACACCTGCGACGTGGTGCTGGACTCGACCCACGAGGGGGCGGCCGGCACCGTCTCCCGCTCCCGGGAGGGCGTCGAGCGGCTGGTGCTCGAGAGCCTGCTGTGGGAGTTCGAGGACCTGCTGCTCGACGATGGCTGCACCGGCATCGCCGTGATGCATCCGGAGGCATCGCTGGAGGTGCAGCTCGACGAGCACAAGCTGCTCGTGGTCTACGCGCCGTCGCGGCTGCCGTTCGAGCGCATCCTCCGGGCCCGCGGCCTGGGCCGCGACGACCGGCTCCGCGTGATCTCGCAGGGCGAGCACGTCCACTCCTCCCACGCCCGGTTCGCGCGGCGGTTCGAGGAACTCGCCGCCCGGCTGGCCGCCGAATGACGCCCGGCCCGGGCCGTTTTTGGCCTTGAGCGGCGGCCCGGCTTTCCCCATCCTCCCGACCCCGCCGGGGCGTCCCTCGGTGGAGCCGAGGAGGCTGCGGCGATGGCCCGGATGGCGAGCCTGGTGACCGTGCTCGCGGCGCTCGCCGTCACGGGCCGCGCGCAGGAGCCCCTGCCGGCTCCCGCGGCGGTCCCGCAGGCCAACCCGTTCGTGCCGCTGCCCGAGGGCACGGTCCCCGGCCCGGCCGGCCCGGTGGTGGCGCCGCTGCCGGCCGTACCCCGCAGCTCCGCGGTGATCCCGGCGCTCGACGCGGAACAGGTGTGGACGCAGATGGTCGACGTCTGCGACGACTTCTTCAAGATCCACTCCGAGCAGCGGGTCGTGTTCTCCGGTGGCGTGCCGACCGAGGGCCGCATCGACACCTTCCCGCAGACCGGCGCCACGATCCTCGAACCCTGGCGCGGCGACTCCGTGGGCTGGGACGAGCGCTGGGAGGCCACGCTCCAGTCGATCCGCCGGATCGGCACCATGCGGCTCATCCCCGACCCGGGCGGCTGGCGGATCGAGGTGGTGGTGAACAAGGAGCTCGAATACCTCGCCCGCCCGATGCGGGCCACGACCGGCGGCGCCTCGTTCCGCAACGACGACTCGCTCTACCGCTACGGCACGCCGCTGCCCACGCTCGGCCAGCAGGTGGGCGACCAGCCGCGGCCCGTGGCCGCGCCCACGCCCAACATGGGGTGGATCCCCCAAGGCCGCGACCCGCTCCTCGAACAGAAGATGCTCTCACGGCTGTTGGCCAAGCTCGGCGTGGCGCCGCTCGCGCAGCCGGAGCCCTACTACCAGCCCCCCGACGGCGTCGCGCCATCCGGGGCCGCGGCGGCGCCGGCGGTCACGCCCGGTCCGGTCTACGGCGTTCCGATCCCGCCGGAGCAACTGCCTCCCGGGGCCGTCATCGCCCCGGGCCCGGCGGTGCCGATCGAGTCGCTCCCCGTGCCGGGCTCGCGGTAACGCGCCGGCGAGGGGCTGCCCATCCCCTCGAGACGGCGTAGACGGCCAGCGCAGGCAGGATGCCGAAGCGCAGACGTCTCCGAGCGAGCGCAGGTCAGGATGACCGGAGCGAGCGTCCGGCGAGAGGGTGTGGGCAGCCCCGAGCCGGTTGGGCTATCACGCGTGTGCCGTGAAAACTCAGCCCTTGAACCGTGCGATCGTGAACGAGCCGTAGGTGTGGACGCGGTCGAGCGGGTGGAGCCGCTTCGCCAGGTCGTCGTCGAACTCCAGCAGGTCGCCCACCAGCCGCTGCCGCCCGTCCACCGTGACGCGGACCTCCTTCACGAAATCGCTGTTGAAGCCCCCGCTCCGCCAGATGAGCCGGGCCCCGGGAGCGGCCCGGTCCACGATCGCCTGCCACTCGCTCTCGAGCAACGGGAAGAACCGGTCGCGGAGCCAGTCCATGTGGTCGAGGAGCACGAAGCGGCTGACCGGCCGATCGTGCTTCTCGAGGAATCCCTGCACCGAGTCGGTGTGCGTGGTCACGCGGTCGACGAGACCCGCCTTCAGCCGGTCGAAGTTGGACTCGACGAGGTATTCCGGGCAGCAGGCCGGCGCGTAGGCGCCGTTGATGTAGACCCGCCAGAAGTAGTTGTCGCGCATCGGCAGGTCGGCGATCACGCCCTGCAGGCACTCCTGCACGAACCGGGCCAGGTCGCCGGAATAGGTGGCCTCGATCTGCCGGCGCTGCGCCAGGGGCACGCCGAGCAACGCCATCGTCGTGTCGCGGTTGAGCACGAACCGCAGCAGCCCGGTGAACCGGTTCCGCAGGTGCCGCTGCCAGATCTCCCGCTGCTCCTCCACGCTCTGCGCCTCGACGAGCTGCTCGAGGTACGGCCGGACCTTGATCACGCGGTCGGTGTAGGCCTTCGCCATCCGCGCAAACAGGCCCGACGTGCCGCGGAAATAGAAGCTGCAGCGCGGGTTGTCGAACCAGGAGATCTTCGCGTCCCAGAAGCCGCGCGACGGCTCGGGCAGGAGTCCGCGCAGCTTCTGCTGGTAGACGCGCCGCACACCCGGCAGCCGCCCCTCGCCGAACATTCGGAAAAACTCGTCGAAGTCGAGCCCCCGGATGCCGGCCTGCTTGAGGTCGAGCAGCGCGTTCTGCCGCGGGTTCATGTCCACCGCGTGGACGTGGTGGGGGTCGCAGAGGGCGTAGTCGAGGGCGTTGCAGCCCGCCGACGTGATCACGACGATGTCGTCCGCGGGCCCGAGCCGCAGGGCCTCGCGATCGAGCCGTGGATCCTCCCAGCAGGTGTTGTAGACCAGGTTGTTGCGGTGCACCGCGTCGAAGACGCGGCGGCTGATCCAGTCGAGGACGGGCATGCTCGCTGTCCCGGTCAGGCTTCGTCGGTCACACACCCGCGCGAGGCCGGCGCCACGCAGCGGATGTACTTGGCGAGGATGCCGCGGGTCGCCTTCGACGCGGGCGCCTTCCACGAGGCCCGCCGGCGGGCGAACTCCTCCGCCCCCACCTCCGCGTCGAGCGTGGCCGCGTCGGCGTCGATGACCACCACGTCGCCGTCGCGCACCAGGGCGATCGGCCCGCCGTCCTGGGCCTCGGGCACGACGTGACCGACGATGAACCCGTGGGAGCCGCCGGAGAAGCGACCGTCCGTGATCAGGGCGACGTCGGCCCCCAGGCCCGCGCCCACGAGTGCCGAGGTGGGGGTGAGCATCTCCGGCATGCCCGGCCCGCCCTTCGGGCCCTCGTAGCGGATGATGACCACGTCGCCACGGCGGATGCCTCCCTGCTCGAGCGCGGCGAGCATCGCCTCCTCGCTGTCGAACACGCGGGCCGGGCCGCGGAACCGCGAGCCCTCCTTGCCCGTGATCTTCGCCACCGCGGAGCCGGGCGCCAGGTTGCCGTGGAGGATCGTGATGTGGCCCGTCTTCTTGATCGGGTTCTCCACCGGCCGGATCACCTGCTGCCCCGCCGCCAGCCCCGCGTGGGCGGCGAGGTTCTCGGCCAGGGTCTTGCCGGTGACGGTCAGGCAGTCGCCGTCCATGAGACCCTTGTCCAGCAGGTACTTCATGACGCCGCTCGTGCCGCCGACGGCGTGCAGGTTCTCCTGCACGAACTTCCCGCTGGGCTTGAGGTCGGCGAGGTAGGGGATGCGCCGCGCGGTCTTCTGGAAGTCCGCCGGCCCCAGATCGACGTCCACGGCGCGGGCCATGGCGATGAGGTGGAGCACGGCGTTCGTCGAGCCGCCCAGGGCCATGATGGTCACCATGGCGTTCTCGAAGGCCCGCCGGGTCATGATGTCACGTGGCTTGAGATCACGCTCGAGCAGGTGCCGCGCGGCGGCGCCGGCCCGCAGGCATTCCTGGAGCTTGTCGGGGTGTTCGGCGGGAATCGACGCGCTGTCGGGCAGGGCCATGCCCAGGGCCTCGATCGCGGTGGCCATGGTGTTGGCCGTGTACATGCCGCCACAGGCGCCGGCGCCGGGACAGGCGTGGCGGACCACGTCGGCCCGTCGGGCATCGTCGATGCGGCCGGCCACGTACTCGCCGTAGCACTGGAACGCCGACACGATGTCGAGCGGCGTGCCGTCGGCCAGGTGGCCGGCCTTGATCGTGCCGCCGTAGACCATGAGCGCGGGCCGGTTGAGCCGGCCCATCGCGATCAGGCAGCCCGGCATGTTCTTGTCGCAGCCCGGGATCGCCACCAGGGCGTCGTACCACTGGGCGTGCATCACCGTCTCGATCGAGTCGGCGATGACGTCGCGGGAGGGCAGCGAGTAGCTCATCCCCTCCGTGCCCATGGAGATGCCGTCGCTCACGCCGATCGTGTTGAATCGCATGCCCACGAGGCCGGCCGCCACCACCCCCTCGCGGACCTTCGCGGCCAGGCGGTCGAGGTGCATGTTGCACGTATTGCCCTCGTACCACATGCTCGCGATGCCGACCTGGGCCTTGTCGAGGTCGGCCGGCTGCAGGCCGGTGCCGAGGAGCATCGCCTGCGAGGCGCCCTGCGACCGCGGCTGCGTGATGCGGGCGCTGGTGCGATTGAGGGTCGTCATGGGCGGCCGGGACGGTCCTTGGGGAGCGGCCGCGGTCGCGACCGACACCGCCGCCATCTGCCGGAAGGCCCGGGCCCGGTCGAACGCGAACAGCACGTTCCCGAGGTCCAGGAAGACGAATTCAGGACGCCTGGCCATACAGCTTCGGAGGTTTCCAATCCCCGCGTGAGGATACTATCTTGCCGTGTCGGGCGCGACCGCCGGCCGCGTCGAGGAGGTGGTCATGGCGGGCGGCCTCCAGGCCGACCTCGAAGCCGGCCGCATCGACTGGCCCGGCTTTCACGCCGAGTTCAGCCGTCGGACCGGCACGACCAGCGATCCTGCGGCGCTCGGTCGCGCCGCGAGCGACATGTTCACGCTCAAGCCCGACATGATTCCCGTGCTCGCGGGGCTCGAGCGGATCCACTGCCCCTTCGGCATCCTCTCCAACACCTGCGGCATCCACTGGGACCACCTCCGAGCCGGCGGGTGGGCCTGCCTCACGGGCGCCGTGTCGCGAATCGTGCTGAGCTTCCAGGTGGGCGCGGCGAAGCCCGACCAACGCATCTTCGCCGCCGCCGCAACGGCGGCCGGCGTGGCCCCGGAGCGCATCTTTTTCACCGACGACCTGCCGGAGCACGTGGCCGGCGCCCGTGCCGCGGGCTGGGACGCCGAGGTCTTCACCTCGGCGGCCGACCTGATCGCGGCTCTCCACGACCGCGGCCTGAACCTCGGGCTCTGACATCACGCGGGCGACGCCGTCCCCGGCCTTCACCCGCCCGGCCGGCCGCCGCACGGCCCTTGGTACCATGGCCGCATGGCCGAACCCGTCAAGTCCATCGACGACTTCCTGGCCGTCGTGAGGAAGAGCGGCCTTGTCGCCGAGGATCGGCTGGCGGCGGCATGCACCGCGTGGACCGACGGCTCCCAGCCGCTCCCCGAGGCGCTCGTGCGGGCGGTCGTGGACGGCGGGCTGCTCACGCAGTGGCAGGTCGACCAGCTCCGCAAGGGAAAGCACAAGGGCTTCACGCTCGGCAATTACCGGCTCCTCACGCTGCTCGGCGCCGGCGGCATGAGCAGCGTCTACCTCGCCGAGCACGTCCACCTCCACGGCAAGGTGGCGATCAAGGTGCTGCCGGTGAAGCACGTCGAGAAGACCTCGTACCTCGCCCGTTTCGAACAGGAGGCCCGCGAGGCCTTCCGGCTCCGCGACCATCCGAACATCGTCCGGGCCACCGACAGCGGCACGTCGGGCTCCATCCACTACTTCGTGATGGATTACATCGAGGGCATCGATCTCCACGCCAAGGTCAAGCGCGAAGGCCCGCTGGACGTCCGCGACGCCGCCGACTACGTGCGTCAGGCGGCCCTGGGCCTGCAGTACGCGCACGAGGAGGGCGTGATCCACCGCGACATCAAGCCCGCCAATCTGATCCTCGACCGGCGCGGCGTCGTCAAGATCCTCGATTTCGGCCTGGCCCTCGCCGGCGCCGGGGACGACGACGGGTCGCTGACGAAGGAGTACGACGAGAGGATCCTGGGCACGGCCGACTACCTCGCCCCCGAGCAGGCCGTCGACAGCCACAAGGCCGACGCCCGGTCCGACATCTACTCGCTGGGCTGCACCCTCTACTACCTGCTCGTGGGAAGGGTGCCCTTCTCGGGCGGCAAGCTCGCCGACCGGATCCTGGCCCATCAAAAGCAGAGCCGGCCGAACCCGCTCGACGACCGGCCCGACCTGCCGCCGCAGATCGTGGAGCTCTATTCGCGGATGCTGGAGAAGCATCCGGCGGCCCGCCCCCAGACCGCCCGCGAGGTGGCCGACGTGCTGGGCGCCTGGCTGGGAGCCTCGGGCGCCGGACAGGCCACGGCCCCGCTGAGCCCGCCGCGCAGGGCGCCGGGGTCGGCCGGTGGTTCGGGCGTGTGGCCCGCGCCGCCGCGGCCGCCCGCGTCAGGCGGCGGCCAGCGGGCGGGGAGTTCCGGCATCGGCCTGGGCTCGCACGTGTTCGGGCCGACGGCCGGCGCGGGACGCAGCGGCATCCGGCCCTCGCTGCCGGGTCCCAAGCCGGGCGTGACCGGCCGCGTCATCAGTGTGCAGTCGCCGACCACCCCTGCGGCGCAGCCCGGCCCGCGCGGCCCGCTGCGGTGGATCGCCAGCCTGCCCCGCTGGACGTGGATCGCGGCGGCCGTGGCAAGCCTCGCGACGGTGATCAGCGTCGGCATCGTGGCGTCGCGGGGTCGACCGTCCGCGCAGCAAGCGCCGCCGGAAGCCGCCGCGGCCAAGGCGGCCGCTGCGGAGGCCGCCGCGCGACGAGACCGCGCGGAGTAGCCCCGCCCCGGCCGCCGTCCTGGTCAGGCGCGGCCGATGTCCCAGGGTCCCTCGGCCAGCACGTCGACCGCGGCCCGGTGGGTGAGGTCGTAGTCGAGCGGCGTGAGCGTCACGTCGCCGGCCGCCAGGGCGGTGACGTCCGACTCCTGCGGCGACGGCGGCGGGGCGGGCTCGTTCGTCGCCCACCAGTAGGACCGGCCCCGGGGATCGGTCCGCCGCTCGAAGGCCTCGCCGTAGCGGGCGATGCTCATGGGCACCACCCGCAGCCGGGGCGTGCCCTCGAGCGCCCGCGTGGGGATGTTCACGTTGAACAGGCTGCCGCGGGCCGGTCGTCGGGCGAGCAGGCCCTCGATCACGTGGAGGCCGATCTCGGCGGCCCGCCCGTAGTCGGCGTGCTCGTCCCACTCCAGCGACACCGCCACGCTCGTGATCCCGAAAAACGCCCCCTCGATCGCCGCCGCCACGGTGCCCGAGTAGAGCACGTTGATGCCGGCGTTGAGTCCGCTGTTGATGCCGCTGACGACCAGGTCGGGCCGGCGCGGGCAGAAGGCGGCGATGCCGAGCTTCACGGCGTCCGCCGGACTGCCGTCGACCGCCCAGCCGCGGCGCCGCTCGCCGTCGAAGACCTCCTTCGCGGTCAGCGGCGTGAGGAAGGTGATGGCATGGCCCATGCCGCTCTGCTCGGTGGCCGGCGCCGACACGTGCACGTCGCCGAGCCGGCGGAGCGCCCGCTCCATGGCCGCGAGCCCCGGCGCGAAGATCCCGTCGTCGTTGGTGAGCAGGATGAGCATGGCCACTCACTATAACAGCCGTGACGTACGAGCCGTGACGCGCGGACCGGCGCCGCGCGGCCGGTCGACGCCGCGTGTCGCGGCGACGTCGGACAGCGCCTATACTCCAGCGTTTCCCGCCACGCCGAACCACCCATGGCCGCAGCCGCAGCCGCCGCACCGCAGCAGCGCGAGCGGGTGCTCGTGCTCGACTTCGGCTCGCAGTACGCCCAGCTCATCGCCCGCCGCGTCCGCGAGCAGCACGTCTTCTGCGAGATCGTGCGGCACGACATCACCGCGGAACGGATCCGGGCGCTCGCGCCGCGGGGCGTGATCCTCTCCGGCGGGCCGGCGAGCGTCGCCGACGCGGGCGCACCGCGCTGCGATCCCGGCATCTTCCGGCTGGGGATCCCGGTGCTCGGGATCTGCTACGGCATGCAGTTGGCCTGCGCGACCCTGGGCGGACGCGTGACCCGCGGCGGCACCGGCGAGTTCGGCCGGGCGAGCTGCGACGTGCTCGAGGCCGACACCCTGTTCGCGGGCGTGCCGTCGCGCACCGAGGTGTGGATGAGCCACGGCGACCAGGTCGATTCCGGGGCGGCCGAGTTCGTGCCGCTGGCCCGGACCGACACCTGCCCGCTGGCGGCCGTCCGCCACCGCACGCTGCCCGTGTTCGGGCTGCAGTTCCACCCCGAGGTCACCCACACCGCCGCCGGGGCCGCGATCCTGGCGAACTTCCTCCGCGGCGCCTGCGGCTGCTCGGGCTCGTGGCGGCTCGACGACTTCGCCGCGGCCACGATCGCGGCCCTGCGGGAGCGGATCGGGCAGGACCGCGTGATCTGCGGGCTCTCCGGCGGCGTCGACTCCGCGGTCGTGGCCGCCCTGTTGTCGCGGGCCATCGGCGACCGCCTGTCGTGCATCCTGGTCGACAACGGCCTGCTGCGGAGGCACGAGGCGGCCGCGGTCATCGAGGAGTTCTCCACGCACTTCAAGACCGACCTCCACGTCGTGGCGGCGGAGGAGCGGTTTCTCGACGCGCTCGCGGGCGTCACGGAGCCGCAGGAGAAGCGGCGCCGGATCGGCAAGGCGTTCGTCGACTGCTTCGCCGACGAGGCGGCGAAGATCCGCAACGCCCGCTACCTCGCCCAGGGCACGCTCTACCCGGACGTCATCGAGAGCGGCGCGGCGGCCGACGGGCCCGCGGCCACGATCAAGCTCCACCACAACGTGGGCGGACTCCCCGAGGACCTGCAGTTCGAGCTCATCGAGCCGCTTCGCGACCTGTTCAAGGACGAGGTCCGGCAACTCGGCCTCCAGCTCGGCCTGCCGGAGCGGATCGTGTGGCGGCATCCGTTCCCGGGCCCGGGCCTCGCGGTCCGCTGCCTCGGCGAGGTGACCAAGCCCCGCGTCGACACGCTCCGCGAGGCCGACGCGATCCTGCTGGAGGAGCTCGCGCAGGCGGGCCTCATGCGCACGGTCTCCCAGGCGTTCGCCGTGCTCCTGCCCGTGCGGACCGTGGGCGTGATGGGCGACGCCCGCACCTACGACGACGTCCTGGCCATCCGCGCGGTGGAGACCGAGGACTTCATGACGGCCGACTGGAGCCGCCTGCCGCACGACCTGCTGGCCCGCGTCTCCACGCGGATCATCAACGAGGTCCGCGGCGTGAACCGGGTGGTCTACGACATCTCGTCGAAGCCGCCCGCCACGATCGAGTGGGAGTGAGGGGCCACGCGCCGCCCGCGATCCGGAGGCGTTCCAGCCGGCCGGGTCGGCCGGGCCGGCATCTCCAGGGGCGACTGTATACTGACGCGGAGACGCTACCGATCTCCCGTCGGTCCACAACCCGCCCGAGCCTTGACCGTATGCACGTCGCGATCATCGAAGACGATCCGATCATCGCCAAGTCGGTGTCGAAGGCCGTGCGGGGAGCGGGGCACGAGTGCACCGTGGTGCCCGACGGCGAGGCTGCGCTCACAGGCCAGACCCTGCTCGGGAGCGATCTCGTGCTGCTCGACCTCATGCTGCCGAAGACGGACGGGCTGGAGGTGCTGCAGCGGGCCCGCTCCGCCGGGGTGCGCACGCCCGTGATCGTCCTCACGGCCCGGGGCACCCTGCCCGACAAGCTCCGGGGATTCGCGGCCGGCGCCGACGACTATCTGGTGAAGCCGTTCACGATGGACGAGCTCCTGGCGCGGATCGAGGCCCTCCACCGCCGCAGTTCCCACAAACCCGCGATGGAATTGGAGGCCGGCCCGATGCGGCTGGCGTTGGGCACGAAGCGGCTCACGCTCCAGGGCCGCGACATCGTGCTCACGCCCACGGAATTCAGCATCGTCGAGCTCCTCATGCGCTACCAGGGACAGGTGGTCACCCGGAAGATGCTCTGCGAGCACGTCTGGGGGTTCGACTGGGACGGGCCCACGAACGTGATCGAGGTCCACATCAACCGGCTCCGCGGCAAGCTCGACAAGGGCCGATCGAACTCCTTCATCAACACGATCCGGGGCCGCGGCTATGCCCTCGCGATTGCGTGAGCAGCTCCCCTGGGGCACGCTGCGGATGCGGCTGGCCGTCTGGAACACGGCGGTCGTCCTGGCGATGACCCTGGCGGCCCTGCTCGCGGCCCGGTACGCCGCGCGGGCGACCCTCTATTCCGACGCCGACCGGGAGTTCCGCGGCGGCGCCCGCGAGGTCGCCCTGGCCCTGCAGGACTTGTTCCCGGACATGGATGCCGTGGTCGCCGAAATGCGGCGCAAGGCGGCCAGCCACGACGAGCGCGGCTGGTTCACGCAGCTGCTCGCGGAGGACGGGACCCGGATCTGGACGAGTGCGCATTGTCCCGAGGCGGTGGCGGCGTTTCCGCCCCACAACCTCGACCGCGTCGAGAACGTGGTGCAGGTCGGCCCCTACCGCTACGTCCGCCTGCGGATCGCCGAGCCCGATCAGCCCGTGTTCCACGTGCGGGTGGGCAGCTACACGACGGGGCTCGACCAGAGCCTCTCCGGGCTCATGCGGGTGCTCCTCGGGGTCGGCGGCGTGCTCTGCGCGCTCACGCCGCTGGCCGGCTGGTGGCTGGCCGTCCAGTCGACACGACCCGTGGCCGACATTCTGACGACCGCCGATCGTCTCGATCCCAGCCGTCTGGGCGACCGCCTGCCCGTCCGCGGCACGGGAGACGAGCTCGACCATCTCGCCGAGACGATCAACGGGCTTCTCGACGACGTGGCGGAGCACGTCGACAAACAGCACCAGTTCGTGGCCGACGCGGCGCACGAGCTCCGCGGCCCGCTCGCGGCCGTGCAGAGCAGCCTCGAGGTGGCGCTGGCGGACGACCACGACGGCGCCGACCTGCGCGAACCGCTCGAGGAGGTGCTCGAGGAGACCCGCTACCTGACGAAACTCACCAACGGACTGCTGACGCTCGCCGAGAGCGGCGCCTCGACACCCGACTCGATGCGGACGCCCGTCGATCTGGTCGGGGTCGCCCGCCAGGCCGTCACCATGTTCGCCGGCGTCGGCGAGGAGCAGGGCGTGAGCCTGCGGCTGGCGGACCCGGATCGCCCGGTGGTCGTCGAGGGCGATGCGGCCCAGCTGCGGCAGGTCGTCGGCAACCTGCTCGACAACGCCATGCGCTTCACCGCCGCGGGGGGCTCGATCGACGTGCGGGTGGCCAGCGACGTCGGTGGCGCAGTGCTGAGCGTGGGCGACACGGGCGCGGGCATCGCGGCACGGCACCTCCCCCGGCTGTTCGACCGGTTCTACAAGGCCGATGCCTCCCGAGCCCACGACGGCTCGAGCCGGAGCGGCGGGCTCGGACTGCCCATCTGCAAGGCGATCGTCGAGTGTCACGGCGGCACGATCGACATCGTCAGCCGTGAGGGCGAGGGCACGACCGTGACCGTGAGACTGCCCACCTCGCCGCGGTCCGCGGCCCGGATCAATCCCCAGGCCGGACACCCCGACCAGACGGTGGCGGCCCGCTGACACGCGGCCTCGTGTGCCCATGACCGCGTTGCCCGGGGGCTGTGACGCCGGCGTGGTGTTCGCGGTCGAGATCGAGGCCGATCCCTTCGAGCGGCTCGCCGTGGACCGCACCACGACGCGGGCCGCGGGCCGCGTCGTCCACGAGGGCACGGTGGCGGGGGCACGCGTCGCCTGGTGCGTCGGCGGCGCGGGCACGGAGGCGGCCACGCGGGCGGCGCGGATGCTCGTCGACGGCCACCGCCCGCGGTTGCTCGTGGCGGCGGGCTTCGCCGGCGGGCTCGACGCGGCCCTGCGGCGCGGCGTGGTCGCGATGCCCACCCGGGTGGTGCTGGCGGACGCCGCGCGGCCGCTGCCGCTGCTCGCGTCGGACCCCGCGGCCGGGCTCACGATCGTGACGGTCGCCGACGTGGTCGCGACCTCCGCCGCCAAGCGCTCGCTCGCCACCCGCTCGGCCGCCCAGCTCGTCGACATGGAGACCCACGCCGTCGCGACGGTCGCGACCGCCGCGGGGCTGCCGTGCGCCGCCGTCCGCGTGATCTCCGACGCCGTCGACGAGGATCTCCCCGGCGAAGTCGCGGCCCTGGCGCGGCCCCAGTCGGCGCTGCGCCGGCTCGGCGCGGCCTTGGGCGCGGTCGGCCGCCGGCCGCTGGCGGCCGTGGACCTGTGGCGGCTCTACGAGCGTGCCGTCGTCGACGCCCGCACGCTCGCCGCGGCGCTCGCCGAGGTCTGCGCGGCCGCGGCGCGGCCTTGACGCCACGGTCGCCACGGGCCGACGAGCAGCGTCGTCACCGCGGCGGCGGCGAGCCTGGCACGCGACCGCCGCGGCCGCGTTGTGACGATCCGCGGGCCGGCCCGCCGGACGGCTGCCCAGAGGCCGCGGTACACGCCGAACATGGCGCGGAAGGCGCTCCGGCCGTCGGTGGTGTGCATGCGGTCGAGCGCGGCGGCACGGTCGTAGGCCACGGCGGCCCGGCCGGCCTCGAGCGCGGCGAGCCGGGCGAACGGTGGCCCGATACGGCCCGCCCACAGGTCGTCGACCGTGCAGCCGCACGCCCGCAGATCCTCGGCGGGCAGATAGAGGCGACCGCGGGCGAGATCCTCCGGAACGTCCCGCAGGATGTTGGTCAGCTGGAAGGCCAGGCCGCAGTCGACGGCCGCGGCCGGCGCGGCCTGCGACGTGAAGCCCCACACGTGGATCGCCGCCACGCCGACGGCGCCGGCGACGCGGCGGCAGTAGCCCTCCAGGTCGGCGAAGGTGTCGTAGACGCGGCCATCGAGATCCATGCGGACGCCCGCCAGGATCGCGAGGACCTCGTCGTGCGGCACGGCGAACCGGCGCACGGTGTCGACGAGCGCCCGCACGACCGGGTCGGCGGCGGGCTGGCCGGCGAGCCCGTCGCGGACGGCCGCCGCGAAGCGCTCGAGCGCGGCCCGCGCCGTCGCGACGTCGGGGGCGTCGTCGACGATGTCGTCGGCGCGACGGCAGAAGGCGTAGAGGGCGGTCGTGCCGCGCCGCTTGCCCGCAGGCAGGAGTCGGATCGGCAGCGCGAAGCTCGATCCACTGGCGCGGAGCAGGGCGGCGCAGGCGTCGTAGTCGGCCGTGGTGGCGGTCATGCGTCGATGTGGCTCCCGCCCGCACCGTGCCTCCGCCCGTGGCGGCGGCGCGGCCGTCCCGCTGGTCGGTCCCCGCCGGCTTCACTACCATGCCGGTGATGCCGGACGTCAGCGTACCCTGCGGCCGGCCATGACCGCACGACCTCTCCGCGGGGCAGTCGCCGCATGAAGATCCTGCTCGCCAGCCCGCGCGGCTTCTGCGCCGGCGTCAACATGGCGATCGAGACGCTCGAGACCGCCATCCGGCTCCACGGCACGCCGATCTACGTATTCCACGAGATCGTGCACAACAAGCACGTCGTGGACCGCTTCGTCAAGGAGGGGGTGGTGTTCGTCGACGCGGTCGAGGAGGTGCCGGAAGGAGCCGTGCTCCTGTTCTCCGCGCACGGGGTGGCTCCCGAGGTGCGCAGGGTCGCGGCCGAGCGGCGGCTGCGGGCCATCGACGCCACGTGCCCGCTCGTCACGAAGGTGCATCTCGAGGCGATCAAGTACGCCTCGCAGGGCTATCGGATCATGCTCATCGGCCACGAGGGGCACGACGAGGTGATCGGTACGATCGGCCAGGCCCCCGACGCCTTCACGCTCGTGGAGACGCCGGAGGACGTCGACGCGCTGCCCTACGGTCCGACCGATCGCCTGGCCTACCTCACGCAGACCACCCTCTCGGTCGACGATGCGGCGCGGATCATCAGCCGGCTGAGGGAGCGGTTTCCACAGATCGTCGGCCCTCCCAAGGACGACATCTGCTATGCCACGCAGAATCGCCAGGAGGCGGTCCGCATCCTCGCCGAGGCCGCCGACGTGGTGCTCGTGGTGGGCAGTCAGAACAGCTCCAACAGCCAGCGGCTCGCCGAACTCGGCCGCGAGCGGGGCATTCGTGCACACCTGATCGACGGTGCCCATGAGATCGACCCCGCCTGGTTCCGGGGCGACGAGACGGTGGTGGTGACGGCCGGCGCGAGCGCCCCGGAAACGGTCGTGCAGCAGTGCCTGGCATGGCTCCGCGACCGCTACGGCGCCGCGGTCGAGGAGCGGACGATCCGCGCGGAGGACGTCTACTTCCCGCTGCCGAAGGAGCTGCGGGCGGCCGCCGCGGCCGTGCGGCGGCCGATGGCCTGTCCGGTCAGCCCACCGGGGTCGCCGCCTCGGCGACCTCCTCGAGCTCCTCGGGGTGGTGGCAGCCCGGGATCAGGGAGACGGTCCGGTCGTGGAAGCGCTCGAGTTCGGCGATCCGCTCCGCGGACACGCCGGTGGTCTTGAGCCAGCCGATGAACGCCGGCTCGTGGCCGACGACGACGGCGCTGCGATTGAGCATGGGAAGACCCTCGCGGCCGGCTCCGCTTTCGAGCCCCGCCGCCGCATCCCCTGCCCACAGCGGCAGACTGCTACGCACGAGGGTATCCCGCGGGCAAACCAGACCGGTTCGTTGCGGCGTCACAGAGCCCAAACCGCTCGGCTACGGGCCGGTACGAGTTGCGTTCGCTGCGGCGAAGCGCCGCGTGCTCCGCATCCTCGTCCCGAGCCCCCCGCCTTCGCTCCCGAACGGGAGTCGACGCAGTGAGGGGTCGCCCATAGCCCTGAGAGCCGGCGTAGGCGGCCAGCGGAGCCAGGGATGGCGAAGCGCAGACGCCTCCGAGAGAGCGAAGGTCCGGAGGACCGCAGCGAACGTCCGGCGACGGGGCCTGGGCGGCCCCGAACGGCCTTGCTACGGTCGTGACGCTAGTGAGTGAGCTTCTTGTAGCGAAAGCGGTGCGGCTCGTCGGCGGCCATGCCCAGCCGCTCCTTGCGGCTCCGCTCGTAGACCTCGAAGTTGCCCTCGCAGACGTGCACGTAGCCGTCCCCCTCGAAGGCGATGATGTGCGTGGCCAGCCGGTCCAGAAACCATCGGTCGTGCGTGATCACCACGACCGAGCCGGCGAAGTGGGCGATGCCCTCCTCGAGCGACCGCAGGGTGTCCACGTCGAGGTCGTTGGTCGGCTCGTCGAGGAGCAGGAGGTTGGCGCCGCCGCGGAGCAGCTTCGCGAGATGCACCCGGTTCCGCTCGCCGCCGGACAGCGTGCCCACCTTCTTCTGCTGGTCGGGCCCCATGAAGTTGAACTTGGCGACGTAGCTGCGGGCGTTGACCGTGCGCTTGCCGAGCTCGATCGTGTCGTGGCCGGCGGAGATCTCCTCGAAGACGGTCTTGTCCGCGTGCAGGGCGTCGCGATTCTGGTCGACGTAGCCGATGTCGACGGTCGCCCCCACGCGGATCGTGCCCGAGTCGGGCTTCTCGGCCCCCACGAGCATGCGGAACAGCGTGGTCTTGCCCGCCCCGTTGGGGCCGATGATGCCCACGATGCCGCCGGGCGGCAGGCGGAAGGAGAGGTTCTCGAACAGCAGCTTGTCGCCGAAGGCCTTGGAGATGTTCTCGACCTCGATCACCTGGTCGCCGAGCGGCCGGCTGGCGGGGATGAAGATCTCGATGTCCTGGTCCCGCACGGCGGCCTGCTCCGCGGCGAGCTTCTCGTAGGCCGCCATGCGGGCCTTGCTCTTGGCCTGCCGGGCCTTGGGCGACATCCGCACCCACTCCAGTTCCTTGTCGAGCGTCTTCTGGCGGGCGCTGGCCTGCTTCTCCTCGAGCTCGAGCCGCTTCTTCTTCTGCTCGAGCCACGACGAGTAGTTGCCCTCGAAGGGGATGCCGCGGCCGTGGTCCACCTCGAGGATCCACTTCGCCACGTTGTCGAGGAAGTAGCGGTCGTGCGTGACGGCCACGACCGTGCCGGCGTACTCGGCGAGGTGGCGCTCGAGCCAGTTCACGCTCTCGGCGTCGAGGTGGTTCGTGGGCTCGTCGAGGAGCAGCAGGTCGGGCTTCTCGAGCAGCAGCCGGCACAGGGCCACCCGCCGCCGCTCGCCGCCGGAGAGGTTTGCCACGCCCCAGTCCCCCGGCGGGAGGTTCATCGCATCCATCGCGATCTCCACCTGGCGGTCGAGGTCCCAGAGGTTCTTGGCGTCGATCTCGTCCTGCACGGCCGTCTGCTCGGCGAGCAGCTTCTCCATCTCCGCCTCGCCGAGGGGCTCGGCGAACCGGGCGTTGATCTCCTCATAGCGCCGCAGGACCGCGCGGGCGTGGTCCACGCCGTCCATCACGTTCTCGAACACGGTCTTCGCCGGATCGAGCCGCGGCTCCTGCTCGAGGTAGCCCACGGTGTAGCCGTCGGCCAGCCGGGCCTCGCCGTCGTACTCGCGGTCGATGCCCGCCATGATCTTCAGGAGCGTGCTCTTGCCGGCGCCGTTGCGGCCGAGCAGGCCGATCTTGGCCCCGGGATAGAAGGCCAGGTTGATGTTCTTGAGCAGCTCGCGCTGGCCGAACTTTTTCGTCAGGTTCGCGATCTGGAAGATGAAGGCTGCGCCCATGGCTCGCGTGTCGGCTCCGGGGAACGTGGCGGTCGCGACGATGGTAGCAAAATGCCCGCGCCGCACCGCCGAGCGTTGCAGGGTGGGGGGCAGGTGCCTAGGATTCCACGGTCGTGGTGGCCGCACGCCACGCAGGAGTTGGAGCCATGGCCGACTACGCCCATCCGGAGGTGCTGGTGTCCACCGAGTGGGTGGCCGCGCACCTCACCGATCCCCAGGTGCGGATCGTCGAATCCGACGAGGATCGCGCCCTCTACACCCTGGGTCACGTGCCCGGAGCGGTGGAGATCGACTGGGCGGTCGACCTGCAGGACGCCACCTGTCGCGACTACATCGACCGGGCCGCGTTCGAGCGGCTCTGTGCGGCGAAGGGCATCGCCAACGACACGACGGTGGTCTTCTACGGCGACAAGAACAACTGGTGGGCCTGCTACGCCTTCTGGGTGTTCAAGCTCTACGGCCACAAGGACTGCCGGATCATGAACGGCGGCCGGAAGCGTTGGGAGCTCGACGGCCGGCCCTGGTCGAGCGAGCGGGTCGACTACCCGCCGACGGCCTACACCGCCCCGGAGCAGGACGGCTCGATCCGCGCCCTCCGCGACGAGGTGCTCAAGCACTGCCGGGCGGGCAAGCCGCTGCTCGACGTGCGGAGCCCCGAGGAGTACCGCGGCGAGCGGATGCACATGCCCGACTACCCGAACGAGGGCGCCATCCGCGGCGGCCACGTCCCGGGGGCCCACAACGTGCCCTGGCCGCTCAACTGCAACGACGACGGCACCTTCAAGCCCGTCAAGGAGCTCGAGAAGCTCTACATCAAGGAACTGCGGCTCAAGCGCCGCTCGCCCACGATCGCCTACTGCCGGATCGGCGAGCGCTCGAGCCTGACGTGGTTCGTGCTCACCTACCTGCTCGGCTTCGCCAGCGTGAAGAACTACGACGGCTCCTGGCTGGAGTGGGGCAACTGCGTCCGCGTGCCGATCGCGAAGGGGGCCGCGCCGGGCGGCCCGGCCGCCGCGCCGCCGTCGTCGTCCGCGGTCCACGCCTGAGCGCATGGCCGACGCGACCGCCACGCTCGACGCGATCGTGGGCGAATTCGCCGATCTCGACGCCCGGGAGAAACTCGAATTGCTCGTCGACTATGCCAAGGGCCTGCCGCCGCTGTCGGCGGAGTACGTGGCGCGGAAGGCGACGGAGGACCGGCGGGTGCACGAGTGCCAGACGCCCGTCTTCCTGTGGACGGAGTCCGATGCGGGCCGCGCGCGGCTCGTGGCCGAGGTCGCGCCGGAGGCGCCGACCGTCAAGGGATTCGTGGCCATCCTGGCCGCGGCGGTCGCGGGCCGGCCCGTGGCCGAGGCGGCGGCGCTCCCCGACGACATCCTCGAACGGATGGGGCTCGCGGACGTGCTGGGGATCCTGCGTTCGCGGGGCCTGCGGGCGATGGTCGCCCGGGTGAAGCGCGGCTTCGCCGAGCAAGCGGCCGTGTGATTCGCGCCTCGGCGCAGGGAGTGTCCCCATGTCACCCGCTGACAGGTTCGTCGCCGGCATCGACCTCGGCGGCACGGCGATCAACTACACCTTCCTCGACGAGCGCGGGCAGTTCCTCATCGAGGGGCTGTGCGAGCATCCGGCCAGGAGCGTCGACGGGCCCGAGGCCTGCCTCGGCCAGATCGAGGCGGGACTGGCACTGGCCGCCACGCAGGCCCACGTGCCGCTGGCGAAGGTCGTGGCCGCCGGACGCGACACGCCGGGCCCGGCGAGCGCGGCCGGCGGGCTCAGCCGGCGGGGTGCCACGAACTTCGTCCACCCGGGGTGGGCCGGCTTCGACGTCCGCGGGGCGCTCGAGAGCCGGCTCGGCATGCCGGTCACCTACCTCAACGACGGCAACGCCGCCGCGCTGTGGGGCCACGTCTCGATCTTCGGCTCGGAGAACGACGCCACGAGCGTGGCGGCGATCATCGGCACCGGCCTGGGCGGCGGCGTCGTGAGCGGCGGCCGCGTCGTGACCGGCCGCAACGGCTTCGGCGGCGAACTCGGCCACGTGCTCATCCCCCACGCCGCCATTCCCGGCATCGAGGGGCTCGTGCCGCGGTGCAACTGCGGCCGCGTGGGCGACCTCGAGTCGCTGTGCTCGCTGACGGCCATCCGCCAGTCGCTCCTCCCGCACTTCCTGGCCCGGCACCCGGGCCATCCGCTCGCCGCCGAGGCCGACGTGGGCGAGGCGGCCAAGCGGGTCCGCG
Organism: Planctomycetaceae bacterium; assembly: GCA_046095145.1. Taxonomy (GTDB): domain Bacteria; phylum Planctomycetota; class Planctomycetia; order Pirellulales; family UBA1268; genus QWPN01. The sequence goes on along the minus strand of JBJTIV010000118.1, from coordinate 4,470 downwards.
GCCTCGCCGACCGCGGCGATGCCATGTGCCGCGAGATCTTCCGGGTGCAGGCGCAGGCCCTGGGGCTCTTCTTCGACGAGATGGTGAACGTGTTCGATCCCGACGCGCTCCTGGTGGGGGGCGGCCTCATGGAGGCCTCGGGGGCCTTCCGCGACTGGTTTCTCGCCGAGGTGCGGGCCTTCATGCCGACGCAGCGCGAGGAGCAGGCCGCGCTGCCGATCCACGTGATGCCGGCCGGCGACAGCGCCGGCGCCCGCGGCGCCGCCCTCGACGCGGCCCGCCTCGTCCGCGAACGCGGCCTGTGACGCGGCTCGCGCGAGCGCATTGTGCGTCTGCGGGAGGTGCGGGGTTGCCCATTGCCCTGAGAGCCGGCGTAGGTGGCCAGCGGAGCCCGGAGGGCGAGAGCGCAGACACCTCCGAGTGAGCGAAGGGCATGGATGCCCGCAGCGAACGTCCGGCGAGAGGGCGTGGGCAGCCCCGAGCCCGCTGTGCGTGGCGGCCACGATGGCCGCCCGCGGCCGAAGCGAACCTCGGCTTCGCTGGAGGCCGCTCCTCAGGCGGGGAGGGCAGGATGCCCGAGCCCGCCGTACAGTCAGTGCCAACGCTTCAGCCAGCCGCGGCGCCAGAAGAAATACACCATGCCCAGCGTGGTCGCCACCATGATCCCCGCCGCCACCAGCGACCCGTAGCGGAAGCGCAACAGCGGCATGTTCCAGGGCGAATCGGTGTGGAAGTTCATGCCGTAGTAGCCGGTGATGAACGTCAGCGGCATGAACACGGTCGCGATCACCGTGAGCACCTTCATCACGTCGTTCATCCGGTTGTTGATGCTCGCCAGGTAGATGTCGCGAAGGTCGCTGCCGATCTCGCGGTAGCCCTCCATGAGGTCGAGCAGTTCCATCGTGTGGTCGTAGGAGTCGCGGAAGTGCTGGCGGGCATGGTCGCCCACGAAGGCGGTCGACTCCCGGCCCAGTGCGTGGAGCACGTCGCGGGTGGGCCAGAGGGCCCGCCGGAGCGTCATGAGGTCGTTGCGGACGTCGTGGATCCGGGCCAGCGTGCGGCGGCTGGGCGTTTCCAGGGCCTCCTCCTCGAGGTCCTCCAGCCGGTCGCCGAACCGCTCGAGCACCGGGAAATACCCGTCGATCACCGCGTCGAGGAGCAGGGCACAGAGGTGGTCCGCCCCGAGTTCGCCGATCCGGGTGCGATGCTGGCGGATCCGCTGCCGGACCCCCTCGAAGCCGTCGTGGCTCGAGCGGTCGTGGAACGTGATCACCGAGCGGTCGCCGAGGAAGATCGCCATCGGGTCGGTCACGAGCGTCTCGCCGTCGTAGCGGGCCATCCGCACGGCGATCAGCAGCTGGTGGCCGAAGACCTCCACCTTGGGCCGCTCGTCGGGGGTGATCGCATCCTCGAGGGCCAGGTCGCCGATCCCGAAGGTCTGGCCGATGGAGCGGATCGTGGCCAGATCGTCGAGCCCCTCGACGTCGAGCCAGATGACGGGCCACTTCTCCCGCACCGCGGCAAGGTCCTCCGGCCGCTGCACCACCGACTCGTGCGTGGCCTGCCCCTCGCAGGCGACCAGCCGCAGGGTGGCCGGCGGGCCGGAGGGCTTCGTCGCCGCGGCGATCGAGCCGGCGAGATCGCGGTCGCGCGGGCGGCGGCGGCGGCGTTTGCGCTGCGACACGGCGAGCGACCCCGGTGGAATGTCGGTGCGGTATCCTAGCACCATGCCCCGCACTCCATCCGAATCGCCGATCGGTGAGGCCATGGCCTGGGCCTCGCGGATCATGGCCATCGGCCTCACGATGTTCCTGCCCGGCGTGGCGGGCGGCTGGCTCGACGAGCGGTTGGGCACCAGGGTGCTCGGCCCGGTCGGCTTCGTGATCGGGTTCACGACGGCCCTCGCCTGGCTCGTCAGCCTGAGCCGCGGGAGGCGCGCACCGTGAGCACGCCCCCGGCACCGCACGCCCGGGCCGCGCGCGACACCGTCCTCGGCACGATCGTGCTCGCCGGCGTGCTCGGCGGCGCGGTGGCCGTGGCCCTGGCGGCGGGGACCGGCCGGCCGCTCTGGGGACGGGCCGTGGCCTTCGCGGCGCTGGTCGCGGGCGCAGGCGGCATCGGCGGCTGGATCGTCGCCCGCCGCGCGACCGTGGACCCGGCGCGGCGCGGCGGCTCGGCGCTCGGGGCGACGGTGCTGCGGGTGGTGCCGGGCCTCGCCGCGCTGGTCTGGCTCGCGGCGCAGGGCCGCTCCCTCCGCGAGGCGGGCGCCGGCGGCCTGCTGGTGGCCTTTTACCTGGCGTTGCTTGCCACGGCGATTTTGCTGCACATCATGATGGACCCGGGGTCGTCCACGCCGCGATCGCGGCCGCCTCGTTGACCGCCGCGCCGACCGTCCCGCACACTACCCGCCCCTTCCGCAGCCGACCGACAGGAATCCAGATGGCCGCCCACAATCCCATCTACCACCTCAAGGACTGCTACTTCTTCGAGGTGCCGAAGGCGCTGTGGCGCTACGACTGGCGGTCGCTCGACGACGTGCCGCGGTTCCTGCGCGACGGCCATCCGGAGGTCACCGATCCGGCGGTCTTCAAGGAGGCCATGGACGGCAAGGTGCTGATCCCGCAGCCGTTCGGCGAGCTGCACAGCCTGTACGCGATGAAGTCGGGCTTCGGGATCTCGAAGTACATGATCCTGGAGCTGGTCGTCGCGACGGTGATGGTGCTGCTGTTCACGCGGCTGGCGGCGCGGGTGCGCGGCGGCGATCCGCCGCGGGGCCGGCTCACCAACATGCTCGAGTCGGTGGTGGTGTTCGTGCGCGACCAGATCGCCCGGCCGGCCATCGACAGCCACGACCACCACGACGACGACCACGGCCACGAGGAGCACGGCCACGCCGTGGCCCATGCCGTCCCGGCCCACGACGGCGACCGGTTCGTGCCGCTCCTGCTCACGCTCTTCTTCTTCGTGCTCGGCTGCAACCTGCTCGGCATGGTGCCCTGGGCCGGCTCGCCCACGGCGTCGTTCTCGGTGACCTTGTCGCTGGCGGCCGTCACGTTCCTGACCGTGATCGTGGCCGGCATGTTGAAGTTCGGCGTCCTCGGCTTCTTCACCAACCAGGTGCCGTCGATGGACCTGCCGCTGCCGCTGGCGATCGTGCTCAAGCCGATGATCTTCGCGATCGAGATGCTCGGGCTGTGCATCAAGCACCTGATCCTGGCCGTGCGACTGCTCGCCAACATGGTGGCGGGCCATCTGGTGCTGCTGGGGATCATGGGCCTGATCTCGGCCGCCGCGGCCTATTCCACGGGGATGTGGGCCACCGTCACCGGGATCAGCGTCGTGAGCTGCACCCTGTTCAGCCTGCTGGAGCTCTTCGTCGCCTTCCTGCAGGCCTACATTTTCACCTTTCTTTCGGCCCTCTTCATTGGCGCGGCCGTGCACCAACATTAGGCTTGTCGCCGCACCGGCATCCACGGTTCCGATTCACACCCGTTTCCCGTCATCCCCAGGAGTTTGATCCCGTCATGATTCGATCGCTTCACGTCGCCCGTACGCTCTCCGTCCTCGTCGCCTTCGCCGCCATGTTCGCCTGTGCGGACGTCGCCAGCGCGGCCGACGGCGTCACCCCGCTCATCGACCTCACGCCCTACATCGGGATCGGCCTGGCCGTGATCGGCGCGGCCTTCGGCATCGGCAAGCTGGCCGCCAGCGCCTACGAGAGCATGGCCCGCCAGCCCGAGGTCGCAGGCAGCATCCAGACGGCGATGATCATCGCCGCGGCCCTGATCGAAGGCTTCACGTTCTACGCGCTGTTCCTCTGCACCCCCAAGTGAGTGCGGAGCCGAACAGGCCCGAACGTCTGACCTGAACGCCGTCGTCCGGAGGGCGCGGCCGCCTCGGCGCAGGACATCCTGCCCGCGGCGGGCCGCCCGTCCGGGGTGACGGGAGATCGATGCCACCCGCCAGCGGAGCTCGTGCCGTGATGTCCTCGTCCCACTCCTGCCGACCCTGCGTCCGGCTGCTCGTCGCCGGCGTCCTGTTCGCGGCCTGCGGTGCCGCGGCCGCCTCGGGCCCGGCCGAGGCCGACCACGGTGGCGACCACGCCCACGTGGCCATCGGCCACGGCGCCCCGGCCGGCATGACGCAGGCCGAGTTCGAGAGCCCGGCCGAGTTCCGCAGCGACCTCGACGGCCAGGGCTCCGGCCTTCTCGGCGATCTGCGAGAGCGCGTCGTCCTTCGCCAGGCCGATCTCCCGCTTGGCCCGGGCCTGCTCCTCGTCGGCGGCCTTGCGGGCCTCGGCGATGATGGCCTGCCGCGTGGACTCGGAGTCGCGGCGGGCCTCCTCGAGCATGCCGCGGACCTCGTCGGCGGCCTCGGCCAGCCGCCGCTCGTAGGAGGCGAGCTGCCGGCGGGCCTCCTCGTGGGCGGCGTTGGTGGCGGCGATCGTGTCGGTGATCTTCTGCTCGCGGG
>JBJTIV010000117.1:0-10833 GCA_046095145.1 Planctomycetaceae bacterium | reverse complement strand
CCCTGGTAGAGCCGCATGAAGGTCAGCTGGCCGAAGGGATCGTCGACGATCTTGAAGGCCATGGCCACGAGGGGCTTCTTCGGATCGGCGTCGAGGTCGAACTTCTCGTCGGGATTCGACCAGTTCTTGGCGATCACCTTCCGCTCGAGCGGGTTGGGCAGGTAGCGGACCACCGCGTCCAAGAGCGGCTGCACACCCTTGTTCTTGTAGGCCGAGCCGCAGAACACCGGCGTGATGCTCTGCGCATGCACGGCCGCCTTCGTGACGGCGTGGATCTCGTCCTCCGTCGGCACCTCCTCGGAGAGGAGTTTCTCCATCAGGGAGTCGGAGTACATCGCGAGGTCCTCGAGCATCTTGTGCCGGGCCTCGGCGGCCTTGTCCGCGTAGTCGGCCGGGATGTCCTCGACGCGCACGTGCTCGCCGTTGTCGCCGTCGAAATACAGCGCCTTCATCCGCACCAGGTCGATCACGCCCTGGAGCTTGTCCTCCTTCCCGATCGGGATCTGGAAGGGGATGGCGTGGCAGCCGAGCTTGTCCTTGAGCTGGCCGACGACCCGCTCGAAGTTGGCGCCGGTGCGGTCCATCTTGTTGACGAACGCGAGCCGCGGCACCTTGTAGCGCTTCATCTGCCGGTCCACCGTCATCGACTGGCTCTGCACGCCGCCCACGCTGCAGAGCACGAGGATCGCCCCGTCGAGCACCCGCAGGCTGCGCTCCACCTCCACGGTGAAGTCCACGTGGCCGGGGGTGTCGATGAGGTTGATCGCGCAGTCGCCCCACTGCACGCTCGTCGCCGCCGAGGTGATCGTGATGCCGCGCTCCCGCTCGAGGTCCATGTAGTCCATGGTCGCCCCGTCGCCGCCGCCCTTCACCTCCTGGATGCGGTGGATGCGGCCGGCGTAATAGAGGATCCGCTCGGAGAGCGTGGTCTTGCCGGAGTCGATGTGGGCGCTGATGCCCATGTTGCGGAGCTTGGTCAGATCCATGGAAACACGTTCACCTGGGAAAAACGCACGGGAAACCGGCCCCGGGGCGGGAATGACGAAACTGGGGCCGACGCTCGGAATATACTCGCCCCCCCGGGGATCGCGACAGACGACGTTTCCAGGCCCGGATTGCCCGGAAAAGAGGCGCAACGATGCCAGCATCCGCTCCCGCCGAGACAGCCCACGCCGACCACGGACCCGAGCGGCCGTGGGAGGTGTGCGTGGTGCCCTTCGCCGTGTTTCTGCTCGGGGGGATCCTCGAGCCCGTGCCCTCGGGCGGCGGCATCGCCGGCAGCCTGGGCATCCCGTATTCCGCCTACCCGGTGATCTACGCGCTGCGGCTGGCCGCCACGCTCGCGGCGCTCGTGTGGGTGCAGAAGCCGCTCCTGGCATGGCTGGGCCGGCCCACGTGGTGGCCGCCGCTGGTGGGCCTCGCGCTCGTGATCCCGTGGGTGGCCCTGGCGACGCTCCAGCGGCAGGCCGGCTGGGCCACGTTCCTCGGCGAGCGGTCGGCCTTCGACCCCTTCCAGGCCTTCGGCGCGGGCACGCCGACCGCGTGGGCGTTCCTGGCGCTGCGGGGCCTCGGGCTCGTGATCGTGGTGTCGATCGTCGAGGAGCTTTTCCTGCGCGGCTTTCTCATGCGCTACGTGGTGGACGAGAACTTCACGAAGGTGCCCTTCGGGCTGCTCGTGACGGCGTCGGCCGCGGCCTGCGCGGTCTACGCCGTGGCCACGCACCCGGCCGAGGCGGTGGCGGCGGTCGGCTGGTTCGCCGTGGTCAGCGGGATCGCCGCGGCCACGCGGAAGCCGATCGACTGCATCCTCACGCACGCCGCCACGAACCTGGCCCTGGGCATCTACGTGCTCATGACCGGCGAGTGGTGGCTCGTGTGAGCGGGCTCCGCGGCCGGCTCGCGCCCACGCCCACGGGCCTGCTCCACGTGGGCCACGCCCAGACCTTCGCGCTGGCAGCCGCGCGGGCCGGCTCGGCCGGCCTCGTGATGCGGATCGAGGACCTCGACGGGCCCCGCTGCCGCCCGGAGTTCGCCGCCGCAACCCTCGAGGACCTCCGCTGGCTGGGCCTCGCCTGGACCGAGGGCCCCGACGTGGGCGGCCCCCACGGGCCCTACCGGCAGAGCGAGCGCACGGCCTGGTACCTCGAGATCTGGCGCCGCCTCGAGGCGGCCGGCGCGATCTATCCGAGCCCCCACTCGCGCCGCGACGTGGACGAGGCCGCCACCGCGCCGCACGAGGCCGCGGCCGACGCCGAGCCGGTGTTTCCGGCGAGCCTGCGGCCGGCGCGCCGGGATCGCGCGAGTGCGCCCGGCGGCGTGGCCTGGCGGTTTCGCGTGCCCGACGGCCGCGCGATCGAGTTCGACGACGCCCTCCAGGGCCGCGTGCGCCGCACCGCGGGCGTGGACTTCGGCGACTTCGTCGTCTGGCGGCGCGACGACCTGGCCGCCTACGAACTGGCCGTCGTGGCCGACGACCACGCCATGGAGATCGCCGAGGTGGTCCGCGGCGTCGACCTGCTCACGAGCACGGCCCGGCAGATCCTGCTCTGCGAGGCGCTCGGCTGGCAGCCGCCGGCCTGGTGCCACGCGCCGCTCGTGTGCGACGCCGCCGGCCGGCGTCTGGCCAAGCGGGCCGGTGGCCTCGCCATCCGCGAATTGCGTGCGGCGGGCCGCTCGCCCGCCGACGTGCTGATGTGGCGCCCGGAGAGCGGCTGACGGCCGCGGTGGCGGGCTCATGGGGCCACGCGGTGCCTGGACGGGTGGCGCCCCGCATTTCCCGTGCTCGCGCTTTTGGTGTTGCGCGCCGTCCGTGTTGAAGCCCCCGGCGCCAGCTGGGGGACTCCGGGACTGAACGCCGCCGAGCCTTCCATGCACGAACCGGTCTTGCCCAACGACCCGGAGTCCCGTCGAGGAGGCGGAAAAATCCGAACCGGTCTTGCCCAACAGCCCGGAGTCCCGTCGCGTCCGCTCCGGGCTTGCATGGCGCCCATCCACGCTCCGGGCTTGGGCGTGAAGCGGCACCCGGAGGTTCGTCAGCCGACGCGGCGGACGAGCCGCCGGAAGGCAGGTCGCACGGCCTTGTGAAGGTTCCGCGCGAACGTGCCGTCGAGGCCGTGCAGGGCGATGAGTTCGACGACGTCGGCGAAGTCGCGGTGCATCCGCCGGGCGTCGCCCTCGCCGCACGCGAGTTTCGACTCGATGAGCGCTGCCAGGGACAACACCGGCAGGCCCTCGATCAGCACGGCCACACGGTCGTCCGCCGGGCTCGGCAAGAGCACCTCGCTCCCCTTCCCGGCTCGCTCACCCGCGGCCACGATCTGCACCGGGATGCCGGCGTCGTCGCGACACTCGCAGGCTTGTGAGTCCCACGAGAATCCCGCGGCGGTCAGGGTTGCGTGGATCAAGGCCATGTCTTCCGGCCGCACCAACAGATCCACGTCCACGGTGTTGCGCCGATAGCCTTGCAGGCACACGGCCACACCCCCGATGACGGCATGCGGAGCCCCGGCTTCGGCGAGCGCCTCGTGGCAGGCAGCCGCCGCCCGCCAGATCGGCCCCGTACCAAGCATCGCGTAGGTCTCCCGGGCTGTGGCGGGCATGAGGCAGACCATCGGAGGCAGCGACCGAAACCGTCAGCCGCGTTCGCGACTCGCGAGTCGATGAGGTGACAGCGGGGAATGGCACTCGCAGGGTACGCCCGTACACGCTCGCTGTCAAACGCGCAACGCTTCCAGCGCTGCGTGCGCTCCATGCTTGTTGAAGCCCCCGGCGGTAGCTGGGGGACTCCGGGAATGAACGCCGCCGAGCCTTCCATGCACGAACCGGTCTCGCCCAACGACCCGGAGTCCCGTCGAGGAGGCGGAAAAATCCGGGCCGGTCTTGCCCAACAGCCCGGAGTCCCGTCGATGAGGCGGAAAAATCCGGGCCGGTCTCGCCCAACGACCCGGAGTCCCGTCGCTTCCGCTCCGGGCTTGTTATGAGCTCCGACGCGGCGGGGCTTGGGCGTGAAGCAGCCAGCGAGCGACAGCATCCCGTCAGGGAAGCCCGGAGCGCGAGCGACGGGAGAGCGGGTGGCGGGCTGGAGCGATACCGCGGTGGCCGTTTGAGCTGGCGACCCGCATTTCCAGCCATTTCCGGAAGCGGCCCCGCCGCCCGACCGTCTACAGTGAATGCGGAGCGGCACCGCCTCCGCACCGGCCCCACGGACCCACACGCATGCCCCCGTCGATCGCCGACGCCGGCTGGCGTTTCGACAACTCCTACGCCCGGCTGCCCGAGCCGCTCGTCGCGCCAGCCGCGCCCACGCCCGTGCGGGCGCCGCGGCTGGTGATCGTGAACGACTCCCTGGCTGCCGATCTCGGCCTCGACCCGGCCGTCCTCGCGGCCGCCGGCGCTGCCACGTTCGCCGGCAACGAGCTGCCGCCCACCGCCGAGCCGATCGCGCAGGCCTACGCCGGCCACCAGTTCGGCCACTTCACGAACCTCGGCGACGGCCGGGCGATCCTCCTCGGCGAGCAGCGGCTCGAGCAGCGGGCGGCCCCCGGCGGCCGCCGCGAACTGGAACGTGCCCACCCGCACGTGGCTGGCGGCCACCCGCGCGAGCACGGCGCCGGGCAGCGGCGTGGCCCGCAGCACCGCCTCTCCCGTCATGGCCACGGCGAGGCTGCGGGTGGTGGGGATGCCGAGGGCGTGCATGGCCTCGCCGATCACGTGCTCGCGGAGCATGGGACCCAGGGCCGCGCGGCCGTCGCCGCCACGCGAGTAGCGGGTGCGGCCGGCGCCCTTGAGCTGGATGTCGGCGCGGCGGCCGCCGGGGTTGAGCTGCTCGCCCACGTGATCGCCCGGCACGACCCTGCCGCCGCCGCGGCCGACGAGCCGGCGCTCGCCTTCCTCGCGGGCGTGGTCGAGCGGCAGGCGGCGCTCGTGGCCCGCTGGATGCACGTGGGCTTCGTGCACGGTGTGATGAACACCGACAACATGGCCGTGTCGGGCGAGACGATCGACTACGGCCCCTGCGCGTTCCTCGACGCCTACGACCCCGCCACCGTGTTCAGCTCGATCGACCAGCATGGCCGCTACGCCTACGGCAACCAGCCGGGCATCGCCCACTGGAACCTGGCACGGCTCGCCGAGAGCCTGCTGCCGCTGGTCGCGGATGGCCAGGAGCGGGCGCTCGCGGCCGTGCAGGAGGTGCTGGCGACGTTTCCGGATCGCTACCGGCAGCACCACCTGGCGGGGGCCCGGGCCAAGCTCGGCCTGGCCGCGGCGGAGGATGGCGACGCGGCGCTCTGTGCTGACTTGCTCGAGAAGATGCACCAGTCCGGAGCCGACTACACGGCCACCTTCGCGAGCCTCGCGGGGCTCGCGGAGGCCGGAACGCCGGCCGCGGCGACAACCACCGGCAACGCCGCAGCGTTCCCAGAGTGGCTCGCGGCCTGGCGAGCGCGACTCGCGCGCGAGCCTGAACCGCTCTCCAAGATCGTCGCGCGGCTGCGCCGTGCGAACCCCGTCGTGATCCCGCGCAACCACCGCGTGGAGGAGGTGCTTGCCGCGGCGGACGTCGGCGACCTCGACCCGCTCGAGCGTCTCATCGCGGCGGTGCGGAATCCGTTCGCCGACACGCCCGCGACCGAGCCCTATCGCGCGGGCCCGCCGCCCGGCTGCGGTCCCTACCGCACGTTCTGCGGCACGTGATCCGCGTTGGCGGAAGACGAGCCATCCGCCCGGTGTCAGACGGCAGGCTCCGAGCCGCACAACCGCCCACCCTTTTCTTGCGGCGGCCCGGCAGGCCCGGTATTCATAAGGAATGAAGCGGCGCGCGTGGGGAAACGTCTTCGTCGCCATCGCGGGGCCCCTGGCCCTGTGGGCCGGCGTGGCGTGCGGTCCGGCCCGCGGCCAACTCCGCATCCTCGACTACAACGTCGGGGCCAGCGATCCGGCCTCGCCCGGGCCCCGGCCGAACATGGGAGCGGTGCTGCAGGCCATCAACGCCCAGACCCGGGCCGGCTTCGCCCGCCGCATCGACATCTTCACGATGCAGGAGGGGGAGAGCACGACCACGACCGGCAAGGCCTTCGCCGACCTCTTGAACACGATCACCGGCGGCACGAGCTACGTGCCCGCGAGCTTGAACGGCGGCTCGACGGGCTCCGGGCGGCCGATGGCCGTCTACAACTCGGCCACCGTCACGCTCATCTCGCAGGCCGTCATCGGCGTGACCAGTTCCACCGGCCAGCCGCGGCAGACGCTGCGCTACCAGTTTCGGCCCGTGGGCTACGACTCGACCGCCGACTTCTACGTCTACAACAGCCACTTCAAGGCCGTGGACGATGCGCCGAGCGCCGCCCGCCGCAACGTGGAGGCCCAGGCCATCCGGGCGAACTCCGACGCGCTGGGGTCCAACGTCAACCTGATCTACGCGGGCGACCTCAATCTCTACACCGCCTCCGAGGCGGCGTTCCAGACGCTCACGGCCCCCGGCAACGGCCAGGCCTTCGACCCCATCAACCAGATCGGCGACTGGAGCGACAACTCGGCCTTCAAGGCCTACCAGACGCAGTCGCCCGCCACGACGGAGGCGTATCCGGGCCAGGTGACGGCCGGCATGGACGACCGCTTCGATTTTCAGCTCGTGTCGGGCGAGTGGCTCGACGGCCGGGGCCTCGACTCCATCACGGGCTCCTACTGGGCCTTCGGCAACACCAATACGCACCGCATGAACGCCGCGATCACGACGGGTTCGGCCGCGGCGCTGCAGGCCTTCCTGCCGGGCTATACGGTGGCCCAATCCGGCACGATCCTGACCTATCTCTCCCAGGTGGCCGACCATCTGCCCGTCGTGGCCGACTACCAGCTGCCGGCCAAGATGGCGGCCAGCCTCGCCACGCTGCCCGCGAAGGTGATCATCGGCGCGGCGGTCTCCGGCACGCTGACGGTCTCGAATTCGGCACCGGTGGGCGTGTCGCAGGGGGCCGACCGGCTCGACTACAGCTACTCGTCGTCGGGGCTCTTCGGGGGCTCGGGCACCGGGTCCGACATGGCCCTGGGCGCGGCCAACACCCACGTGCTCACGGTGAAGACGGGCACGGTGGGTTCGATCACGGGCACCGTCTCGGCGCTGGCCTCGAGTCCGCAGGCGGGGTCACCGACCTTCAGCCAGGCGGCGACCATGAGCGTGGTGGACCACGCCATCGGGTCGTTCGCGTCGGGCAGCACGCTCACCACGCTCGACCTCGATTTCGGCACGCTCACGCAGGGCACCGGCACGACCGCACGGAGCTTCTCGATCTTCAACCGCTCTGGGCCCCTCGGCGCCGCGTGGACCGCCAGGCTCGACCTCGACACGATCACCCCGAGCGTGCCGGCGAACACCTTCTCGACCACGCTCTCGCCGTTCACGAACCTGGCCTCGGGCTCGTCGCGGGCCTACGGCGCGAGCATGTTCACCACGACGACGGGGTCGTTCCAGGGCACCTATTCCCTGAGCCTCTCCGACGAGGACCTGCCGGGTGCGACGGCGCAGAGCCTCGTCCTGACGGTCCGGGGCAGCGTCGCGTCGCCGGCCAAGGTGGTGTTCAACGTGGCCAGCGGCACGCAGACGCAGTCGGCCCTGGGCTACGCCGGGATCACCGGCACCTCCTCGATCGTCAAGCAGGGCAACGGCACGATCCTGCTCAACGAGATCAACGCCTTCACGGGCTCCACCTCGATCGACCAGGGAAGCGCGGTGCTCGGCGCCGCGGGGGCGATCTCCACCTCGACGCTCGTGAAGCTGGCCGCGGGGGCCAGTCTCGACGTCCGCGGGCTCTCCGGCGGCTACGCGGTGGGTTCCGGCCAGACGCTCGGCGGCGCCGGATCCGTGCTGGGCTCGGTCACGTTCGGCCGCGGCTCGACGCTCTCGCCGGGCCTGCTCGACGCGGCCGCGAGCCTGGGCCTGTTCGCCGCCGGGGGCGGCGAGGTGGGCTCGCTCCACGCGCTCGTGGTGCCGGAGCCCGGGACCCTGGCCCTGCTGGCCGCGGGCCTCGGCGGCGTCGGCCTCCGCATCGCACGCCGCCGGGCGGCCTCTCGTCGCGGGACGCTACGATAGCGTGCGTGAGGTCGCCCGGGGGAACGCACCATCCATGGATGGAGCCAGGCCTGCGCCGTTTCCGCACCACTCGTGGCTGGGCTACGAGTTCGAGTCGCCGGCCGGGGCGGGCGTCTGCGCCTGGAACCTCAACGGCAACGCTCATGCGCTGCACATGGTGTTTTCCGGAAGGGGCCGCGTGCGCTGGATCAGCCACGGCCGCGAGACCCCCTACGCGATGCGCGGTGGCTCCTTTCACTACCTGCCGGCCGACGACGCCCAGCACACGATCATCGCCGATCCCGACGGCGCGGTCCGCTCGTTCACGCTGTTCGTGCCGCGCAGGCACCTGCAGGAGGTCGCCGCCGCCGAACACGTGGAGACTCGCGTCGAGCTCGACAGGCTGCTCGTGCACGACGACCCGGTGCTGCAGGCCTGCATGAGGCGGCTGGCCATGCCCACTGCGGGCGACGCGAACGGCGCTGCAGCCGGCAGCAAGGACGAAGCCGCCCACAGGCTCGTGCTGCGGCTCATCCAGGCCGCCGGTGGCGCGGCCCCCGACTGGCATGCGGACGGCAGCACGTTCACGCGGCGGACGCTCGACCATCTGGTCTCCCACATCGACGCCCACCTGCGGATCGCCCCCACGCTCGGCGACATGGCCGGGCTCACGGGGCTCTCCCCGAGCCATTTCGCGAAGAAGTTCCGGCAGTCCACCGGCCTGAGCCTGCACCGCTTCGTCAACCGCCGTCGGGTGCTGCGGTCGCTCGAGGTCTTGAAGACGTCGTCCGACTCCCTGGCCGGTGTCGCCCTGGAGCTCGGTTTCTCGTCACAGAGCCATTTCGCGCGGCTGTTCAGCGGCGTGACCTGCATGACGCCCGCGAAGTACCGCAAGCAGTTCCAACGCACGGTGGGGCAGCGAGAGGAGTCGGTCTGGTGACCTGCCCCCCGGACTCGCGGCCACTTGGGGAGCGGGAATCATGACTGGTCTCATCCACAGGGAGAGCAAGAAATGCCATGAGGGAAGTCGGAGCGGGCTGAGCACATTATCTCGAAGCTCAGAGAGTTCGAAGTGGAGGTGGGGAAGGGTATAGACCGTCGCCGAGTCCGTAGAAGAAGCTCAGCGTGACGGAGCAGACCGACTTCTGTACCCTACCAATCAGGAACCGCACTGGAGGGCGGGCAATTGGTGCGGAACGACACGCTCGCCACGATCGACGTCGACCCGCAGATGTTCGCCGTGAGGGTCAACGGCACCCCCGCCACGGCGCCGCCAGCGAAGGCGCTGACGCTCAACCAGCTCTCTTCCTTCAGCTGACCCGCGCGGGATCCCGCCATGCAACCCAACGCAGGGGCCTCCGAACTCGCCGCGCTATGCGCGACCGCCGTGGCGATCGGGGCCGGCCACACGATCCTCGGGCCGGATCATTACGTGCCGTTCGCCGCGATGGCGCGGGCAGGCCGCTGGTCGGCCGCCCACACAGTCGCGGTGACTACGGCCTGCGGTCTGGGGCACGTCGCGGGATCGGTCGTTATCGGCCTCGTCGGGATCGCGGCGGGCACGGCGCTGACGAGGATCGAGGGGCTCGAGGGCCTGCGGGGTGACGTGGCGGCGTGGCTGCTCGTGGGCACGGGCCTCGCCTACGCGGCCTGGGGGTTCGTGCAGGCCGTGCGGCGCCGCCTCGATGGCCACTCGCATCTCCATGCCCACGTCCAGCAGGCAGCCGCCGGCACCGCGACGGCGTCGGTGTGGGCGCCATGGGCGATGTTTCTGGTCTTTTTGTTCGGCCCGTGCGAGCCGCTCGTTCCGCTGCTCATGTATCCGGCGGCGACCGTGAGCCCGCTGGCGGTGGTGGCCGTGGCTGCTGCTTTTGCGGCGGCGACCGTGGCAACGATGGTGGCGGCAGTGCTGGCCCTGCGGGCCGGGTGCCACGCGGTGCGGGCGCCCCGGCTCGAACGCTACGGCCACGCGCTGGCCGGTCTGGCCGTGGCCGCTTGCGGCCTGCTCGTCGTCGCCGGACTGTGACGCCGAACCGGCGGGCTCTTATGCCCGAATCGACGCAGTGAGTCTGAGCCCAACCTGCACTCCTCCCCCTACTGGTTCCCGGCGAGGCGTGATGGCTGGGGATGGGGGCAGCCGAGCACGAGGGCAGGCTGGGGCGTGCTCGAGATGTGTCTGGCCCTGCTCGTCGCCCTCATCGTGCTCGTGCCCGCCGATCCCTATTCCTCCTTCGTACTGGACCTGCTTCGGCACGCTCATCGCCAGCCTGACTGCGATCCGCCGGTGGACGGGCGAGCCTCCGAAGTGGTGACGCGTTTCATGAGACATGAGACGTGTTCTTATCGGGGCGAAACGTTGACCCTTTCAATGCGCGCAGCCACAATGCCGCTGTCTCTTGCGTGGGGGGATTTTTCCTGATCGGAGCCACCTCTTGGTAAGGAGCATGGCGTTGGCAAACCATAAGAGTTGGTCGCGGGCGTCCGGGCTCAGCATGCTCACGGCAGTGTTCTTCTGCGTCTACGCCAACCACTCGATCGCCGCAACGACGACCTTCACGGGACCTTGGGCCGGCGGAACCATCGCTCCAAATGACACCGTGGTGCTCAACAACGGCGCCAGCGTTACAGGAAACGTGGTGGCGAACGGGACGCTGCGATTCAATCAGTCCGCCCCGAGCCTGCTCACGATCTCCAGCACCATCTCCGGAACGGGTGCCCTCTCGCTGACGAACTCGGGAACGCTGAATTTGAATGGCGCAAGCGTCTCG
>JBJTIV010000116.1:0-28156 GCA_046095145.1 Planctomycetaceae bacterium | reverse complement strand
GGTGAACTCGACGGACATCTCGCTGGTCAACGGCGGCGGCCGGTACAACGCGGGTGCGCCGGCGACGTGGCAGCAGGGTGACTACAACTACTCGGGCGACGTGAACTCGACCGACATCTCGCTGCTCAACGGCACGGGGCTGTACGGCACGCCGTCGTATCTGCCCGCGGCGAGCCTGGGCTCGCTCGGTGGGGTGGGCGTGCCCGTGATGGCCAGCGTGCCGGAGCCGGGCACGTGGGCGCTGGCGGTCGTGGGGCTGGCAACAACGGTTGCCCTCGGTCGCCGTCGCTCCTGGTTGCCGCGTGAGCGTCGACGATCTGCGGCCTGATGGCCTGCGCGACGTGTCGCTGGTGCGGGCGTTTTCACGCGGCATCCGCGACCGCCACGACCGGATCCTTGTCGCACCGCGGAGCCGAATGCTACGACCTGAAGTGAATGCAGCACGAGAAACCTTGAATACAATCGTTGTTCCATCCCTGCGGCTGCCGTCGTGGGCAGGGGTGGCGGTGCGGGTCGCGTCTCGAGGGTCGAACTGGCGATGCGAGCCTCGTTGCCACAGTGCCTGTGCCAGGCGGTCGTCGTCGGCCTCGTCGTCGTGGTCGGCCTTGCCGATCACGGTCGCGCCCAAACGGTGGCGCTCTCCGGCTCGACCGTCGGTTCCACTCCTTCGGTGCTGGGCTTCAACTCGGGGCACTTCACGCAGGGCTCCAACACCGGATCGTGGTGGAAGTATGCCGGCGTCAACGGCAGCCGGATCTTCTCCACCCCCAGCTTCCTGACGCCGGAATCGGCCTTTCGATCCGGCACCGGTGCGGCCTTCGACGCAACCAGCCAGGCGCAGTTCATCAGTCAGCGCGACGCCCTGCGTGCCAGCGGAACGGCCTCGACCTACATCAAGTGGTCGAACGTCTACACGCTCTACGCCAACTCGACGACCACGGGCAACAATGCGATCGACCTGAAGTACGCCCAGGAGACGATGAAGTCGCTGGGCGTGAAGCCGCTCATCGTGATGACGCGGTCGCCGGCGAGCTTTTCGTGGCCGACGTCCGCGGCCGACAACACGGCCGCGGCCTGGCAGGATCGCTGGCTCGGCTGGCAGCAGTGGTACGCCCAGGCCTTCATCAGCGCCCAATACGCCGACGTCGAGAACTTCCAGTTTTTCAACGAGCCGGACCTCTATTCGAACGTCTCCACGCCGCTCTCCCAGGAGATGCTCGTGGAGATGACCCGCGTCGGGGCGAGCGCGGTCGAGGCCGCGATCGCCGACGTGAACCGCATCTTCGGCAAGTCGCTCCAGGCCCACGTCTACGGCCCCGTCACCAGCGGCCCATCGCTGACGGCCGGCGACTGGGGCGACACGCTGCTCAAGAACCGCTCCAACCAGTTCATCACCGGCAGCACGGCCGGCTACCAGCTCTTCGATCACTTCGACTACCACAACTACGGCAGCAGTCCGGCCTCCTTCGGCACGCGGGTGCAGGACACGATCGCCGACATCGACGCAATCACCGGCGGCCAGGCGGCGCGGTTTCCCATCGTGATCAGCGAGTTCAATACCCGCACGAGCGCCAACTACGCGCCCAACGACCCGGTCAACAATCCCAATGGCTACACGCCCGACAGCGTCGCGATGTCGAGCCGGCTCGGCCAGATCGTCGCCAACCTCGCCAACAACAAGCCCGACGAGCTCTACCTGTTCAAGTTCTCCACGGCCGGCGGTGCCAACAACGGCGTCCACTGGCAGAGCGAGACCGGGTCGGAGAACGTCGGCGGTGCGACGCGGTCGGCGATGGCCTACCACCTGTTCGCCGAGGGCTTCACGGACAACGATCTCGTCGCGGCCCCGACGTCGGCGGACGCCGCGCTGACCCTGGCCGCCGCGTTCGACGCAGCAGCCGGCCGCAGGTACGTCTTCGCGGCGAACTCCAGCGCCACGGAGTCGAAGAGCCTCACGATCGACCTGGCCCCCTGGAACGTCGCCGTGGGTTCGACCGTGACGGTCAGGCAGGTCAGCGGCGTGCACCACGGGGATATCAGCCAGACGATCACCGTGGGGGCCACTCGCACGATCACCGTGGAGCAGGATCCCTCCGGCGTGGTGCTGGTGCGGGCGCCGACCACCAGCGGGCTCGTCCGCAATCCTATCGTGGCCAGTGACAACGCCTACGTGCAGGAGGGCAGTCTCACCAGCAACTACAGCGGCGCCGCCAGCCTCTTGGTGCGGAGTGGCACGACGCTCGCCACCCACAACGCCACCTACCTCAAGTTCACGCTCGGCACGCTCGACGCGGCCGTGCTGGAGGACGCCGCCCTGAGCATCAACGCGCTGGATCCCGGCGGCAGTCTTCCGGGCGAGGCCGGAATCGTCTGCCACGTCTACGGCATCACCAACACCTCCTGGCGACAGGCGACGAGCGGGACGATCGCCGGGATCACCTGGGCGACGGCGCCGAACGTCAATCAGTCGCGTCACGACGCCACGCGATCGACGATCGACCGCAACTACGTGACCGGCGTGGGCACCACGGCGGACATCGTCGGGCAGTTCACGGCCACGGGGACGGCAGCCGTGTTGTCGATCGACGTCAGTCGTTGGGTCCGGGAGCGTGCGGCCGCCGGCGACACGGCCGTGAGCTTCATGATCACCCGCGACGTGCGGTTCGACGGCGACGTCGACGCCGCGCACTCGCTGAGCATCACGAGCAAGGAGGGAGCCGGAGCGAACCAGTCGCTGGCGCCGACCCTCACGCTCACGACGCGGACGGGCACGATTCAGCTCGATGTTCCCTCCGGCAGCCGGACGCAGTCACAGACGGGCAATTCCGTGATCCGCGGCACGAGCCCCGTGGTAAAACTCGGCAGCGGCACCGCGGTGCTCGACGCCGCCAACACGTCGACGGGCAGCACCTCGGTGCAGGCGGGCACCCTGCGGAGCGCCCACGCCAGTGCGCTCGCGAACAGTCCGACCGTGGTGACCGCCGGAGGAACCGTGCAGATCGCTCCGGGCATCACGCTCAAGGCCCCGCGGCTCGTGCTCGAAGGCGGACGCCTCGATGCGGCCGGGGCCACGATCCTGGTCGGCGGCTCGGCCGGCATCCGGCAACTCGTGATCAATGCGGGCACGGTCTCTGGATCGCCTGCGCTGGTCGTCGCGGCAGGTGGTACGGCCGCGCTGCCCGACACCGCGCCACTGTCGGTCGACCTCTCAGCGCTCTCGATCGACCAGGCCGCCGGCGCCGCGCTCGATATCGGCCGGGGCCGGCTGAACATCGCCGCCGGCGGAATCACGGAGTCCGACCTGCGGGCCGCCCTGCTCGCCGGCCGCAACGCCGGTGCCTGGAACGGCGTCGGCGGCATCGGCTCGAGCGAGGCGTCAGCCGCGTCTTCCCGCGCCGTGGGCTACCGGGTGTTCGCCAGCGGCTCGGCGATCGTGGCCTGGGCGGCCTTTGGTGACGTCAATCTCGACGGGCAGGTGAACTCCACCGATATCTCGCTCATCAACGCCGCCGGGAAATTCGGGAAGGGACCCGGCAGCGCGGCCTGGTGGGAGGGGGACTTCAATTACGACGGCCAGGTGAACTCCACCGACATCTCGCTGCTCAACGGATCGGGGATCTACGGCCTGGGCTCGTACCTCCCGGTCGCGGGGATGGGAGGTGCGGTCGATGATGGCGGAGGCTGGCAGGTGGGCGGGCCCACCGTCGGCACGCTGCAGCACGTCGCCACGGTGCCGGAGCCCGCGTCGCTCGTGCTCGCCGCGATGGCGGCCGCCTCGGCGTGGCGGCCACCCCGTCGGCTTGGCCGTGCGGTGGCGCGCTGGCGCCGATGTCCACGGTGAGGCACGAACGCCGCCTGTCAGCGGTCGGCGAGGACCGAGCGGTCGATCTCGCCGATGGTCCTGACGCCAGTGAGCGTCATGGCGACCCGCATCTCGGCCTCGATGAGGGCGAGCATGCGTTCGACCGCCGCCTGCCCGCCCGCGGCCAGGGCGAAGGCCCAGGCGCGGCCGAGCAGCACGCCCTTGGCGCCAAGCGCCAGCATCCGCACCACGTCGAGCCCCGACCGCACGCCGCCGTCGGCGAGCACGGTCAGCCTGTCGCCCACCGCATCCACGATCGCCGGCAGGGCGCGCGCCGTGGACAGCACGCCGTCGAGCTGGCGGCCGCCGTGGTTCGACACGACGATGCCGTCCGCCCCGATCGCGGCGGCCTCCTTCGCGTCGGCGGGATCGAGCAGGCCCTTGATGACCAGCGGCCCCCGCCATTCCGAGCGGATGAAGTCGAGGTCCCGCCACGCGATCGAGCTGTCGAAGTTCTCGCGCATCCAGGCGAAGAAGTCCTCGATGCCGGTCTTGTCGCCGAGCTTGCGGGCGACGTTGCCGAGGGCGTGGGGACGGCCCATCACGCCCACGTCCCACGCCCAGGCGGGCTTCACGACGGCCTGCCCCACGCGGCGCAGCGCCCCCGTCAGGCCCGGCGCTCCGGCGAGACCCGAGCGATAGTCGCGGTAGCGGCTGCCCGGCACCGGCATGTCGACGGTGAACACCAGGGCCGAGCACTTCAGCTCCCTCGCTTCCTGCAGCAACTCGCGCATGAACCCGCGGTCGCGGATCATGTAGAGCTGGAACCAGAAGGGACGGCTGGCCGCCCTGGCAACCTCCGCGAGCGAGCAGGCCGAGACGGTCGAGAGGGTGAAGGGCACGCCCGCGGCCTCCGCCGCACGCACGGCCTGGCACTCGCCGCGCCGCGCGTTCATGCCGGCCAGGCCGATCGGCGCCAGCGCCACCGGCAGGGCCTGCGTCCGGCCGAACAATACGGTCGAGAGGTCGAGGCCGGAGACGTCGCGGAGCACGCGCTGCCGCAGCGCGACGTCCTCGAGATCGGTCACGTTCCGCCGCAGCGTCACCTCCGCGTAGGAGCCGCCGTCGATGTACTCGAACAGAAACCGCGGCAGGCGCCGGCGGGCGAGTTCGCGGTAGTCGGCGATCGAGGCGACGGTCATGCGAGGCCCCCAGTTCGGCCTGCCAGAGGCCGCTCGTGCCGTGCGTCCTGCCCTGGTCGACGACGACGGAGGTGCCGGCCGGCACGCCGCACTCCCGTTTTTCGTCGGCGAGACGATCGTACATTATCAAGACCGGCGGATTTCTGTAGACAGAGTCGAGCTCATCCGGCGCGCGGTCCCGCGCCGCCCGGCCGATCCGAAGGGATGCCATGAAGGCCCGCGCCCCGATGTCCAGCGCCGCGATCCCGTTCGCCGTGCCGCAGAGCCGCTGGGATGACGCGGTCGCCGCCACGCTGGGCCCCGCGGAACTGCTGCTCTACCGCTCCAACCTCCTCGGCGCGGACCTCACCGTGACCAACTTCGGCGGTGGCAACACCTCCGCCAAGATCCCGGAGACCGATCCGCTGACCGGCGAGCGGGTCGAGGTGCTGTGGGTTAAGGGCTCCGGCGGCGACCTCGGCTCGATGAAGCTCGACGGCTTCGCCACGCTCTACCAGTCGAAGCTGCTCGCGCTCGAGACGCACTACGCCGGGCCCGACGACGACGACGCGATGGTCGGCTACCTGCCGCACTGCACCTTCAACCTCAACGGCCGCGCCGCCTCGATCGACACGCCGCTCCACTCGCTGCTCCCCTTCGCGCACGTCGATCACGTCCATCCCGACGCGATCATCGCGCTGGCCGCCTCGTCCGGTGGCGAAGCCGCCACCCGGGAGATCTGGGGCGGCCGGATCGGCTGGCTGCCGTGGAAGCGGCCGGGCTACACGCTCGGCGCGAGGCTGCGGGATTTCGTCGCCGCCCACCCCGGGATCGAGGGCGTGATCCTCGCGGGCCACGGCCTGATCTGCTGGGCCGACGGGGCCAAGGCCTGCTACGAACGCACGCTGCGGCTGATCGCCGACGCGGCCGGGCACCTCAACGACAGGCTGGCCGGTCAGGCCGCCTTCGGCGGGCGGAGGGTGTCGGCCGATCCGCACCGCGCGGCCGTCGCCGCCGACCTGATGCCCCGCCTCCGCGGCCTCTTGACCGGCGCGCGCCGCAAGGTCGGCCACTACTCGGACGACGCCGAGACGCTCGAGTTCACGGGCTCGGTCGACTTCGAGCGGCTGGCGGCGCTGGGCACCTCGTGCCCGGACCACTTCCTGCGGACCAAGATCGCGCCGCTCACGCTCGATCCCGCCCGCCTCCAGGACGACGCCTACCTCGCCGAGCGGATCGCCGCCTACCGGGAGCGCTACACCGCCTTCTACGACCGCTGCCGGCGGCCGAATTCGCCCGCGATGCGGGACGCGAACCCGGTCGTCGTGCTGGTGCCCGGGGTGGGCCGCATCACCTTCGCCGCCGACAAGACCACCGCGCGGCTCGCGGGCGAGTTCTACGGCAACGCCATCAACGTGATGCGGGGGGCCGAGGCCATCGGCGGCTACGTCGCGCTCGACGAGCAGGAGGCCTTCGACATCGAGTACTGGCTGCTCGAGGAGGCCAAGCTCCAGCGTCTGCCCGCGCCCCGGCCGATGGTCGGCAGGATCGTGCTGGTCACCGGCGGTGCCGGCGGCATCGGCGCCGCCACCGTCGCCCGCTTCCTGCGCGAGGGCGCCTGCGTGGTGCTGGCCGACCGCGATGCCGCGGCGGCCGAGGAGGTCCGGGCCGGCTTCGCGCGGCAGTTTGGGGCCGACGTGGTCCGCGCCGTCGCGTGCGACGTCACCGACGAGGCGCAGGTCCAGGCCGCGTTCGACGTCACCGCCCGCGAGTTCGGCGGCCTCGACGTGCTGGTCGCCAATGCGGGCATCGCGTCCGCGGCCCCGATCGAGCAGACCACGCTCGCCTTGTGGGACCGCAACCACGACGTGCTGGCGCAGGGCTACTTCCTCACCGCCCGGGCCGCCTGGCCGCTGCTCAGGCGGATGCAGGGCCAGGGCGGGTCGGCCGTCGTGTTCATCGGCTCGAAGAACGCCGTGGCCGCCGCCGCCGGCGCGTCCGCCTACGCCTCGGCCAAGGCCGCGGCCAACCATCTCGCCCGCTGCCTCGCGCTCGAGGGCGCCCCCGACGGCATCCGTGTCAACGTGGTCAATCCCGATGCGGTGATCCGGGGCAGCAAGATCTGGGACGGCGCGTGGCGGCAGGAACGGGCCGCCGCCAACAGGATCGACGCGGGCGACGAGCTGGAGGCACACTACCGCAACCGCTCGCTGCTCAAGCGCGACGTGCTGCCGGAGGACGTGGCCGAGGCGGTCTACTGGCTGGGCTCGGAGGCCTCCGCCAAGTCCACCGGCAACATGATCAACGTGGACGCCGGCAACGTGCAGGCGTTCACCCGCTAGGATCTGGCGCGGAGCGGGTTTGTTCCGGGGGGCTGCCCAGCATGACGGGATCCAGCGACACAGCGGTCGCCGCCGCCTACGCGCTCGCCCGCGAGCGCTACGCCGTCGCCGGCGTCGATCCTGAGCAGGCGCTCGCCATCCTGGCGACGATTCCCGTCTCGCTCCATTGCTGGCAGGGGGACGACGTCGGCGGCTTCGAGAGCGTCGGCGGCGCGCCGGGAGGCGGCCTGGCCGTGACCGGGAACCATCCTGGCAAGGCCCGCACCCCCGACGAGTTGCGCGCGGACCTCGCCTGCGCGCTCGGGCTCATCCCGGGGCGGCACCGGGTGAACCTCCACGCCTTCTACGGCGAGTTCGGCGGGAGGCCGGTCGATCGCGACGCGATCGAGCCGGCCCACTTCGCGGGCTGGATCGACTGGGCGGCGGCGCAGGGCGTCGGCCTCGACTTCAATCCCACCTGCTTCGCGCATCCCAGGGCCGCCGACGGCTTCACGCTCGCGCACGCCGATGCCGGCATCCGCCGATTCTGGATCGAGCACTGCCGGCGGGCCCGCGAGATCGGGGCCGCGATGGGCCGGGCGCTCGGCACCCCCTGCGTGACCAACGTCTGGGTGCCGGACGGCTTCAAGGACACGCCGGCCGACCGGCTCGCTCCGCGCGAGCGGCTCGCCGCGGCGCTCGACGAGGTGTTTCGCGCGCCGCTGCCGCGCGAACACCTGCTCGATGCCGTCGAGCCCAAGCTGTTCGGGATCGGCAGCGAGAGCTACACGGCGGGATCGGCCGAGTTCTACCTCGGCTACTGCATCACGCGCCGGAAGCTGCTCTGCCTCGACGCGGGCCACTACCACCCCACCGAGTCGATCGCCGACAAGATCTCGAGCGTGCTCCTCTACCTGCCGGAGATTCTCCTGCACGTCAGCCGCGGCGTGCGCTGGGATTCCGACCACGTGGTGACGCTCTCCGAGGATCTCCTGGCGATCGGCCGCGAGATCGTGGCGACGGGAACGCCGGAGCGGGTGCACGTGGGCCTCGACTACTTCGACGCCAGCATCAATCGGATCGCCGCCTGGGCGATCGGCACCCGCAGCATGCTCAAGGCCCTGCTTATCGCGCTGCTCGAGCCTCCCGGGATCAGGCAGGCCGAGGCGGCCGGCGACTTCACGGCCCGGCTCGCGCTGCAGGAGGAGGCGAAGGCCCTTCCCTGGTCCGCCGTCTGGGACTTCTACTGTGCGGCGCAGGGGGTGCCCGTCGGGTCCGCGTGGCTCGACGAGGTGAGGACGTACGAACGTACCGTGACGGGGAGGCGCACCTGAACGCCACGATCATCCACGACGACGTCGACGCGACCACCTCGCGTGCCGCGGACGAATACGAGCGCGAGCGGGTTCCCGACTCCGCCCTCAAGGGGCCGAGCGCCTTCTGGGGCATGTACGCCGGCGAGCACACGGCCGGCACGGAGTTCATGATCGGGCCGCTGTTCGTGGCCTGGGGCGCCGACGCCTCGAGCCTCGTGTTCGGCCTCCTGCTGGGCAACCTGCTCGCCGTGCTCACCTGGCGGTATCTCACCGCGGTCATCGCCTGCGACGAGCGGCTCACGCTCTACTACAAGATGGAGAAGATCGCCGGCCGCGGGCTCGTCACGCTCTACAACCTCGCCAACGGCCTGCTGTTCTGCTTCCTGGCGGGCTCGATGATCACGGTGTCGGCGACGGCCGTGGGGCCGTTCTTCCCGCCCGGCACGATCGCGATGCCGACGTTCGAGACGACGCTGCCCACGGGCGCCGCCTGGATCGCCTCGTGCGTCGTGATCGGCGCCGCGATGACGCTCGTGGCCCTCAAGGGCTACGGGGTCGTCGCCCAGGTGGGGCACTACGCGGCCCCCTGGATGTTCCTCGTGTTCCTCGCCTGCGCCCTGGTCACGCTCGGCAGGCTCGGCACGACCGACGTCTGGGCGCTGCTCACGCCGCCGGCCGGCACCGAGCGGAAGATCAGTTTCCTCGGGGTGGTGTGCTTCTCGTGGTTCTGCAACGCCGCGATGCACCTCGGCATGGCCGACCTCTCCGTGCTGCGGTTCGCGAGGAAGCCGAGCGCGGGCTGGGCGAGCGCCGCCGGCATGTTCCTCGGGCACTACGTGGCCTGGATCTGTGCGGCGCTGCTGCTCATCTACTGGGTGCGGCAGCACGGCGTGGATCCGACCGTGGGCAAGGATCCCGGCACGATGGTCGACGATGCCGTGGGCTGGGCGGGGCTGATCTGCGTGATCATCGCCGGCTGGACGACGGCGAACCCCACGATCTATCGGGCCGGCCTGGCGTTCCAGGGAATGATCCCGGGCCTCTCGCGGCCGGCGGCCACGCTGCTGGCGGGCGGGCTGTGCATCGCGGCGGGCATCTTCCCGGCGTTCGCGATGAACCTGCTCTCCTTCGTGGGGCTCTACGGCACGGTGCTCGCGCCGATCGGGGCGATCATCATCGTCGACCACTTCCTCGCCGACCGGCTCGGCATCGAGCGCGATCCTGCCGCACGCCACGGCCTGGCATTCAACGTGAGCGTGCTGATCGCCTGGCTCGTGCCGGTGGCGATCGCCATGGTGCTCCACCGGACCCACGGCGTGTTCGCATCGTACCTGCCGCTGCCGTGCGCGGTGGCGTGCGGGCTGTTGTACGTCGTGCTCTCGAAGCGCTCCGGGGCCGCGATATGAAGATGCTCGCCTGCACCTGCGGACTCGCGGCCCTCGCCGGCACGATCGTGCCGCCGGCGCTGTTCCTCGCGCAGGCGCTGCCCCTCGAGACCGTGAAGCAGATCATGCTGGTCTCGACCGTGGTCTGGTTCGCCGCCGCCCCCTTCTGGATGAAGGTGGAGTGATGCTGCGCCGCGAGTGGCTCTCCGGCCTGCTCGTCGCCTGCGCGGCGGTGGCCTGGGCCGGCGACGCCTGGACCGGCCCGCTCGCGCCCGACGGCCGGCCGCAGCCGGGGATCGTGGCCACCGGCCTGCGGTGCGAGTGGCGCGAGGAGCCGGTGGGGATCGTGACCCGGGCGCCGCGGCTCTCGTGGGTGCTGTTCTCGGGCGAGCGCGGCCAGCGGCAGACCGCGTATCGGATTCGTGTCGCCTCGCGAGCCGACCTGCTCACGACCGACGCCGCCGACCTCTGGGACACCGGCCGCGTGGCGTCGGGCGAGACGCTCGGCATCGACTACGCGGGCCGGCAGCTCGTGGGCGGGCAGCGGGTGTGGTGGCAGGTGATGGCGTGGGACGGGGACGGGAAGGAATCGCCCTGGAGCGACGTCGCCTCGTGGACCAATGGCCTGTTCGAGCAGTCGGAGTGGAAGGGCACGTGGATCAGCGCGGTCGACGCCGCGCCGCTGCATGCCGACCGGCCGCGGCTCCACCTGCCGCCCGCGCGGCACTACCGCACGACGTTCGCCATGAAGAAGCCCGTGAAGCGGGCCGTGCTGCACGGCACGGCCCTCGGGCTCGTGGCCTGGTCGCTGGACGGGCGGCGCGTCGGCGACCACGAGTTCGAGCCCGGCTGGACCGACTACCGGCAGCGGGTGCCGTCGCGGACCCACGACGTCACCGCGGCGCTCGAGTCGGCCGAGCCCGGAGCACGGCACTGCCTCGGTGCGACCGTGGCGGACGGCTGGTACGCCGGCTACGTCGGCTACGGGCTCCTCGTGGGATTCGGGCCCCACAAGACCGGCCGGAACATCTACGGCAAGACGCCCGCGATCCTCGGGCAGCTCGACATCGAATACGCCGACGGGACGCGGGAGAGCGTGGTCACCGACGCCTCGTGGCAGGTCACCGACCAGGGGCCGATCCGCGAGGCGGACTTCCTCATGGGCGAGATGCACGACGCCCAGCGCGAGATGCCGGGCTGGGACACGGCCGCGTTCGAGCCCGATGCGGCCGCATGGCGGAACGCGGTGGCGGCGGCGGAGACCGGGAGCGTGAAGGCGCCCTTCTTCGATTCGGGCGACGAGGCGGAGCGCGAGTTCGGCTTCGTGCGGCCGCCGGTGATCGACGGCTACGCGGCCCAGCCCGTGCGGGTGACCGAGGCCCTGCCGGCGAAGTCGGTGACGGAGGTCCGGCCGGGCGTCTGCATCTTCGACATGGGCCAGAACTTCGCCGGCGTGGTGGAACTGAAGGTGACCGCGCCCGCGGGCACCGCCATCACGCTGCGGTACGGCGAGATGCTCCATCCCGACGGCCGGCTCATGACCGAAAACCTGCGGAAGGCCCGGGCCACCGACACGTACGTCTGCCGGGGCGCAGGTGCCGGCGGGCCGGGCACGCCCGAGACCTGGCGGCCGAGGTTCACGTATCACGGCTTCCAGTTCGTGGAGGTCTCGGGCCTGCCCGCCGGCGTTGCGCCGCCGCTCGACACGCTCACCGGCCTCGTGCTCCACAACGACATGCCCTTCGCGGGCGGTTTCGCCTGCAGCGACGAGGTGCTAACGACGTTCGCCCGGAACACCCGCTGGACCCAGCGGGCCAACTTCCTGGAGATCCCCACCGACTGCCCGCAACGCGACGAGCGGCTCGGCTGGATGGGTGACGCCCAGATCTACGCCCGCACGGCGACGTTCAACGCCGACGTGGCCGCGTTCTTCACGAAGTGGATCGACGATGTCCGCGAGGCGCAGGTGCGGTCGGGCTCCGCGGCCGGCGCCTATACGGACTACAGCCCGTATCCCTTCGCCCACGGGAAGCCCGGCGCCACGTCCGGCACGGCCTGGACCGACGCGGGCGTGATCTGCCCGTGGACGCTGTGGCGGGTCTACGGCGACCGGCGGCTCATCGAGCGGCACTGGGAGTCGATGGTGCGCTTCATGGACTGGCGGGCCCGGATCGATCCGGCGCTCGCGGGCGTGGAGGTTGGGAACACCTGGGGCGATTGGCTCAACGTGAACGAGCCCACGCCGCTGGCATTCATCGATCTGTGCTACCACGCCCAGTCGGCGCGGATGGTGGCGGAGATGGCCGAGGCCCTGGGCAAGGCGGATGCGGCCGCCGCCTACCGGGCGCGCTTCGCCGACCTGGCCGCATCGTTCGTGCGGCAGCACGTGAAGCCCGACGGCACGCTCGCCGTGGAGACGCAGTCGGCCTGCGTGCTGGCCCTCGACGCCGGGCTCGTGCCGCCGGAGCACGTGGCCGCGGTGACGGGGCAGCTGGTGGAGCGGATCGAGAGGAACGGCTTCCGGATGGCGACCGGGTTTCTGGGCACAAAGGCGCTGCTGCCGGTGCTCTCGGCACACGGGCACCACGATCTCGCCTGCCGGCTGTTCCAGAGCCGGCGGTTTCCCAGCTGGGGCTACGAGGTGGAGCAGGGGGCCAACACCGTGTGGGAGCGCTGGGACAGCTTCACGAAGGAGCACGGCTTCGAGGGCGCCACGGGCAAGAACAACGCGGCCATGAACAGCTTCAGCCACTACGCCTTCGGGGCGGTGATGGAGTGGGCGTATCGCACGCTCGCCGGCATCGACACCCTCGAGCCGGGCCACGGCCGCATCCTCATCCGGCCGCGGATCCCCGCGCGGTCGAGCAACCCCGACGGCGCGCCGATCGACTGGGTGAAGGCCGACTATGACGGCCCGCGGGGTCCGATCTCGAGCCACTGGAAGCGGGAGGGAGATGCGATCGTCATGGACGTGGAGATCCCCGCGAACACGACGGCCCTCGTGCACGTCCCCGCCCGCGCGGTGGCCCACGTGACGGAGGGCGGGCGGCCGCTCGGCGCGGGGACCGCGGGCGTGAGGGTGGTCGGCGTGGAGGACGGCGCCGTCGTGCTCGACGTGGGGTCCGGCACGTACCGGTTCGTCGCCGGAGAGTGAGCAGACCGGCGATCAGGGCGCCGATCGGCCGACCTTCCCAAACGGGTGTGGGTGAAGGAATACCGCTGGGCGAGCGCCGCCGGCTGACCGACGCTGCCGGGGGCGGTTAGCGGGGGGCGTCGCTGACGACCGTGCCGTCGATCACCACGGCCGTGCAGTGGGAGGTGTATTCGAAGGGATCGCCGTCGAAGACGGCCACGTCGCCATCCTTGCCCGGGGCGAGCGACCCCACGCGGTCGTCCACGCCGAGGATCTTCGCGGCATCGATCGTGATCGCGGCGAGGGCCTCCTCGGTCGAGAGGCCGTTGGCCGCGGCCACGGCCGCTTCGAACAGGGCCACCCGCGTCTTGGGCACGTAGCTCTCGTAGCCGCTCTGCAGCGCCACCGGGATGCCCGCGGCCCGCAGGGTCGCGGCCGTCTCGAAGCCGAGGTTCTCGGTCTCCCCCTGCCCGGCCCGGCGCATGGTGGGGTGTACGATCACCGGTGCGCCCGCCGCCTTGATCCGGTCGGTCGCCAGGTAGGCCTCGGCGGCGGAGTCGAGCACGATCCTTACGCCGAACTCCGCGGCCACCCGCAGCGCCGCGTCGATGTCGGCGGCCCGGTTCACGGTCACGAGCAGCGGCAGCTTGCCGTCGAGCACGTCCACGAACACCTCGCGGCGCAGGTCGCGGTCGACCTTCTTCTCGGGATCGGCGAGGCCGCGGCGGCGGACGTAGTCGCGGGCCTTCACCAGCTCGCCGCGGAGCATGGCCACCGCCTTGCTGCGGGTGCCGGGCGACTTCTTGTCGTCGTCCGGCCGGGCGTCGTCGCCGAGGGTCACGGCGACCATCGCCACCGGCTTGAGCGCGGCGGCCTCGACCGTGTCGCCCACCGTCTTCACCACCATCGTCTGACCGGAGACGAGCGCGCCCGGGGCATGGCCGGTGTGGATCGTCGTGATGCCGAAGCCGCGGACCCACTCCACGAGCCGCTCCCGCGGATTGTAGGAATCGATCGCCCGCAGCTCGGGCTGCAGCGGATCGCCCTCGTCGAGCTGATCCTGGTCCTGCGGCTGGTTGAGCCAGCCCGTGAGGCCCACCACCGTGTGGGCGTCGATCAGGCCGGGCGTGACGACCTTCCCGCGGACCTCCCGGGCGCCGGCGGGCGCCGGCGCCTCGGCCGCCGGTCCGACCCACGCGACCTTGCCCGCCTCGATCACGACCGCGCCGTCGGGGATCGCCGGGCCGGTCATCGTGTGCACGACGTCGCCGCGGATCACGAGCGGCGGCGCCGCGGCGGCCGGGGCCGCGAGCGCGCCGAGCGCGAGGAACGGGAAGCAGGCCCGCATCACTTCGTCTCCGAGAGCCGTTCGTCGGTGCAGCAGGCGTGGGCCGTCTGGTCCCGGCTGGCGCCGTAGCCGCCGACCGCGAACAGGCGGTCCTCGGGATCGTCGCGGTCGAACACCTTGCGGCCCTCGACCCACGTCTCGAGCACCTTCGTGCGCAGGGCCAGCGGGTCGCCCGAGAGGATCACGAGATCGGCGTCCTTGCCCGGCTCGAGCGACCCCACCCGGCCGTCGAGTTCGAGCATCCGTGCGCCGGCGAGGGTGAGCGACTCGAGCGCCTTCTCCCGCGACATGCCCCCGCGCACGCCCAGCGCCGCGCAGCGCAGGAAGAGCCGCGAGTCGGTGACCGGATCATCCGTGTGGAAGGCGCAGGGCACTCCCGCCCGCTCCAGCACCGCCCCGGTCGCCAGCGACATGTCCATGGCCTCGATCTTGCCTCCCGGCGCGTCGACGATGATCACCGAGCAG
This sequence comes from Planctomycetaceae bacterium, assembly GCA_046095145.1. Classification (GTDB taxonomy): domain Bacteria; phylum Planctomycetota; class Planctomycetia; order Pirellulales; family UBA1268; genus QWPN01. Next base: position 13,205 of record JBJTIV010000116.1, on the reverse strand, counting down.
GGCGCCTTGGCCTTCGCCAACTCGCCGGCGATCTTCCAGGCCTCGCTGGCGTGGTGCAGCACCACCTTGAACCCGAACTCGGACCGCAGTCGCAGCACGGTGAGCAGGTCGTCGGCGCGGTGGGCGTGGTGGTGCACGACGATCCGTCCGTCGAGCACGTCGAGGAGCGTCTCCAATTCCAGGTTGCGGTCGGGCAGCTTGGCGGAGTCGCCCGCGGCGGCCTCGAGCCGCCGCCGGTAGTCGCGGGCCTGGAGAAACTTCTGCCGCACGAGCGCCGCCGACGTGGACCGGGTGCCGGGAAATGGCGGCTCGGTCTGCGAGTTGGTGCCGTTGGCCATCTTCAGGCCGCCGAGCGGTTTGCCGTCGGCGCCGCGGATGAGCATGTCGTCGATCGTGGCCGCCTTCCGCAGCTTGCAGTACAGCGTCTGGCCGCTGACGAGGTGGCCAGAGCCGGGCATGACGTTGAGCGTGGTGAGCCCGCCGGCGCGGCACTTGCGGAATCCCGCGTCCCGCACGTTCACCGAGTCGAGCACGCGGACATCGGGCTGGATCGGCCCGCTGGCGTCACCGCCCCAGCCGCCGCCGACGTGGCTGTGGGTGTCGACGAGACCGGGCATGATCACCTTGCCCGTGCAGTCGATCCGCTCGGCGTCGTCCGGCACGGGCGTGGTGGCCGCCGGCCCCACGGCGCGGATCGTGCCCGCGGACACGACCACCACGCCCGCCGGGATGGCCGGGCCGGACATCGGCAGCACCTCGCCGCCGACGAAGGCGACGGGCCGCTCCTGCGCGACGGCGCCGGCCGTCCAGAGCGCGAGGCAGGCCGCCACGAGGAGGGTGGGAAGACGCGACATCGTCAGCGGGCCATCCGTGCGGGCAGGCGCCGATCACTCCGAGAGCCAGACGCTGAAGTAAAGATACACGGCCGCGACCCCTCCCAGGACGAGCGCCGCCAGGAGCCGGTTGACCGGATCCCAGCTGCGCCGCATCTCGTCGCCCGCCTCGGCCCATACGCCGCCCCACGTCAGCCCGCGCACGGCCTCGTCCGCGGGCGGCGCGGTGAGCAGCGACGCCGCGCACACGACCGCCGCGCTGACGACGAACAGGATCCCGGTGGCGTAGAGGAAGTTGAAGTCGCCGACCGCCGCCAGCAGCGTCGGCGCGGCGAGCTTGCCCGTGCCGAAGAAGGTCTGGATCGTCAGTTTGCCCAGGCCCAGCAGGAACCCGACCGCCAGCCCCCACACCGCCCCCGTCGCGTTGATCCGCTTCCAGAGCATCCCCAGCAGGAACACGGCCGTGATCGGCGGGGCCAGGTAGCCCTGCACGTTCTGCAGGTACTGGTAGAGGCCGCCCCCCGAGACGCGGGCCATGACCGGAATCCACAGGATGCCCAGCAGGACGACGACGACGGTCGCGATGCGGCCCACGCGGACCAGGTGCCTCTCGCTCCGGCCGGGCCGCAGTTTCTCGTAGATGTCCACGGTGAACAGCGTGGCCGACGAGTTGAACAGCGACGCCAGGGAACTCATCAGCGCCGACAGGAGGCAGGCCACCACCAGGCCGCGGATCCCGGGCGGCAGCAGGCTGGTCACCAGCGTGGCAAACACCTGGTCGCCGTGCAGCGCCGGACCGGTCGGCGTGTCGTGGAGCGGAATGGCGATGGCTCCCTTCTGGTGCAGGGCGAAGCCGATCATGCCCGGAACCAGGAAGATGAAGATCGGCGCCAGTTTCAGCAGGCCGCCGAACAGCGCCCCCCGCCGCGCCGAGACCAGGTCCCGGGCCGCCAGCGTCCGCTGCACGATGTACTGGTCGGTGCACCAGTACCAGATGCCCACGATCGGCGACGCGATGATCAGGCCCAGCCAGGGGAATTGCGGGTCGTCGAGCGGCCGCCAGAGCGCGAACTGCCCGGCGTGCGGCCGCAGCGCCGCCTGCAGCTCCCCCCAGCCGCCCAGGCGCTCGAGCCCGAAGACGGTGACGAGCGCCGCGCCCACCAGGAACACGACCGTCTGCAGCGACTCGGTGTAGATCACCGCCCGCATGCCGCCGAACACGGTGTAGATGCCCGTCAGCACCACGGTGCTGAGCGCGCCCACCCAGAAGGCCGCCTGCGGGGAGCCGAAGGTGTCGGGCAGCAGCGACTGGAACACCAGCGCGCCGGCGTACACCGTGACGCTGACCTTGGTGAGCACGTACGCCGTGAGCGACACGAGCGACAGGATCCACCGCGCGCGGGCGTCGAAGCGGCGCTCGAGGAACTCCGGCATCGTGAACACGCCGGTGCGGTAGTAGAACGGCACGAAGAAGTAGGCCAGCAGCACGATGATCCAGGAGTGCAGCTCCCAGTGGGCCATGCCCATGCCGGTGGTCGCCCCCTGGCCGGCCAGGCCGACGATGTGCTCGGAGCCCACGTTCGAGGCCAGGAGCGAGCAGCCGACGGCGAAAAACCCGACGTCCCGGCCGGCCAGGAAGTAGTCCTCGGTGTCGCGCTGCCGCCGCGCGGCCCAGCAGGCGATCGCCGCGATCACGCCGAAATACGCGGCGATGATTCCCCAGTCGAGGGCGACGAGCGAGCAGGTGGCAGCCATGCCGGCCCCGGGGTCAGGGTGAGCAAACAACCAACCATACCCTGGCGGACGTCGGCTGGTCAGGCCTCACGTCGGCACCCTCCGCGCCGTCGCCACGATCTCCGTCGCCTGCCGGGCCAGCGCGGTGACGGCGGGCCAGTCGCCGCGCCGCAGTACGGCCTCGGGAGCGAGCCACGAGCCGCCGACCGCGGGCACGAGCGGATCGGCGAGGTACTGGCCGGCGTTGTCGGGACCGATGCCGCCCAGGGGCAGGAATTGCACGCCCAGGTGGAGATAGGGCGCGGCGATGCTCCGCAGGAACCGCAGCCCGCCGCAGGCCTCGCCGGGGAAGAACTTCATGAGCCGGCAGCCGGACTCGAGTGCGCGTTCGATGTCGCTGGGCGTGCAGATGCCGGGCGCGAAGGGCAGGCCGACACGGTGTGCCTCGGCGACCACCTGCGGGTTCATGCCCGGCGCCACGCCGAAGGCCGCGCCCGCTTCGAGACACCGCGGCACCTGCGCCGGCTGCAGGACGGTTCCGGCGCCGATGAGCACGCCCGGAACCTCGGCGCGGATCCGCCGCAGGCATTCCCAGGCGGCATCGGTGCGCAGGGTGAGCTCCAGCACCGTGACCCCGCCCGCCTCGAGGGCGCGGGCCAGCGGCACCGCGTGGTCGGCGTTCTCGACCACCAGCGTGGCGATGAAGCCGCCTGCCTGGATGCGTCGGAGCAGGGCGTCGGGAAACGGAGGGGCGGACGTGGCGTGGCAGTCGTTCACGATGAGGCTGTTCCGCGGCGGACCGTCTCCAAACCCAGCATGAGTCCCCGCAGTTCCGCCAGCCCCCGCATCCGGCCGATGCACGAGTATCCGGGCGTGATGCCGGGCGGCTTCTCGAGGTCGTCCATCATCGCGTGGCCGTGGTCGGGCCGGAAGACCATGCGCCAGTCGCCGCGGCCGGCGGCGAGGCGGCGATGCTGCTCGTCGAGGAGCTCCGTCACCACGGCCGGCATGTCCACCGAGCCCGCCAGGTGGTCCGCCTCGAAGAACGACCCGTCGGGCAGGCGCTGCGTGCTGCGGAGGTGAACGGCATGGATGCGCGGGGCGAAGCGGCGCGCCATCGCGGCGAGGTCGTTGTCCGCCCGTGCGCTGAAGGATCCGGTGCAGAAACAGAGGCCGCTCGCCGGACTCGGAACCAGGGCGAGGATCGCCTCCACGTCCGCAGCCGTGGAGACGATGCGCGGCAGGCCGAGCACGGGGAAGGGCGGGTCGTCGGGGTGGATCGCCAGGCGCACGCCCAGCTCCTCGGCCACGGGAACCACGGCCTCCAGAAAGCGGGCGAGGTTGCGGCGCAAGGCCGCCGCGTCCACGCCGTCGAACCGCGCGATCCGCGCGCGGATGTCGTCGAGGCCCAGGCCCCACTTCACGCCGGGAAAGACGTCGATGATCGATCGCACGAACGCGGCCCGGGCGGGCTCGTCGAGCGCCGCCCCCCAGGCGGCCGCGGATTTCAGCCGGGCGGCGTCGTACTCCTGCTCCGCGCCGGGCCGCTGCAGGGCGTGGATCTCGAAGGCCGCGAAGTGCACCGGATCGAAGCGCATCGTCTTCGAGCCGTCGGGCAGGACCGCCTCCATGTCGGTGCGGACCCAGTCCAGCACCGGCATGAAGTTGTACACCACCGTGTGCAGCCCTTCGGCCGCGAGGTGGCGGAGCGTGATGGCGTAATTCTCCACCAGTCGATCGACGGCGCCCGTGCCGGACTTGATGTCGTCGTGCACGGGCACCGACTCCACCACGGACCAGGTCAGGCCGGCCGCGGCGACTTCCTCCCGGCGGGCGCGGATCGCCTCGCGCGGCCAGGCTTCTCCGTAGGGGATCGCATGCAGCGAGGAGAACACCGCCGTCGCTCCCGTCTGTCGGATGTGGGAGAGCGGCACCGGGTCATCCGGTCCGAACCAACGAAACCCCTCCTCCAGCGGTCGCGGCCGGGAACCGTGCGCGGTCGTGGACAGCGACGGATCACCGTCTCCCCGAGGCCACGCGCCCATCGGTTTGTTCATCGCTTCACCGGTGCGAGTTTCAGCGAGCGCAGGGTGATGGGCCGCCACCCCTCGGCGACCGGGTCCAGGAGCCGATGGTGTCGTGCATCGCCCCCGACTCGAACCGCACCGCGCCGTGGCAGATGGCCTCGATCGGGGCGAGCGTGATCGAGCCGTCCGCGTCCTGGCCCGGGAGGATCGCCGCGACCTCCGGCGGCCCCTTGATCTCCAGCACCACGACCGAGCAGATCGCGTCGGGCGCGGTGGACGGCACCTGGATCACCGGTCCCTCCGCGCCGGCTGCGATGGGCAGCGGGGTGTTCGCGGCATCGTCCAGCACGCGGGCCGAGACCGTCTCGTTCCGCAGGCCCGGCACCACCAGCCTGCCGTCGGCCGGCCAGTCGAACACGTGCAGGAACAGCGTCGTGCCGCCGTCGTGCGGTTTCTGGGTGCAGCGGCCCCAGGGCAGCCGCTTGAAGGGGCTGGCCTGCGTGGCGTAGATCGCCGCGCCGTTCCGCCGCATCCAGGCGCCGACCCGTTCGAGCCGCTCGACCGACGGCTGCGGAATGAGGCCTTCCGCGGTCGGCCCGACGTTCAACAGGTAGTTGCCCCCCTTGCTGGCGATGTCGACCAGGTTGCGGATCAGCACGTCCGCGCCCTTCCAGTGGTCGTCGTAACTCTTGTAGCCCCAGGTGTCGTTCATCGTCATGCAGGTCTCCCAGTCACGGCCCGGGTATCCCGTGGCGGGAATGCGCTGTTCGGGTGTTTCGGTGTCGCCCGGGTACTCCTTGGCGAGCCGATTGTTCGTGATGATTCCCGGCTGCAGTTTCAACAGCGGCACCAGCATCTCGGCCCGTTCGGGCGTCATGTCCCTGGGCGTGTCCCACCACATGACGGCGACCGGGCCGTAGTTGGTGAGGAGTTCGCGGACCTGCGGCACGGCGATCGTGCGGAGGTACTCGTCCATGTCGCCATCCTGTGCCTCGTCCCAATGCCCGCCCGTGGCGGCGCCGCCGGGGTGATTCCAGTCCTGCGCCTGCGAATAGTAGAAGCCCAGGGGCATGCCGTGCTTCCGGCAGGCCGCCGCCAACTCGGCGAGCGGGTCGCGCTTGAAGGGCGTGGCGTCGTGGATGTTCCACGGGCTGACGCGCGAATGGAACATGGCGAAGCCGTCGTGGTGCTTGGCGGTGATGATGATGTACCGCATGCCGGCATCCTTGGCGATGCATACCCACCGGTCGGCGTCGAACTTCACCGGATTGAAATCCCTCGCAAAGAGTCGGTAGTCGGCCATGGGAATCTTGCCGTGATGCATGATCCACTCGCCGATGCCCTTGACCCGCTCGCCGCGATACGTGCCGGCCGGCACCGAGTACACGCCCCAGTGGATGAACATGCCGAAGCGGGCCTCGCGCCACCACTGCATCCGGGCGTCGCGCCGGGGGGCGGGCTCCATGGCCTCCCCTGCGCCGGCCCGGCCGGCCGCCAGGGCCGCTGCGACCAACCCCAGCCAGCACAACGCTTTCCAGGACAGGCGAGACATCACACGGATCCTCTCGAGGTGGCCCTAGCATCCCGACCCCACGTGGTGTCTCCAAGAGGGTCGGACACATGAGCGTAGAATCCCGGCGTCCCAGGGCCGCCCGCTCACGTGCGCGGGTGACTGCCGGGAAAGGCCGCAGATCCATTCGATGCGCGTCCGGCGCGCGAACCGGGTCACGACGCGGGGCGGATTCACCGGCATCGGGAGGCCGTGGCCATGGGGCGTTCATGGGGCATGGTGCTTGCCGCGACCGGCCTCGCGAGCGTCGCCGGCGCCGTGGAGCCGGTGCCTGGTAAGCGGTCACCGATCACGGAGTTCTACGTCGATCCGGTGCGCGTGGTCTGGCAGAGCGACCGGAGCGTCAGCGACGCGAAGACGCTGCTCGCGCCGCACCACGGCCAGCCCGTGCTCGATGAATCGCTGCCGCCGTGCCTGCTCGACACCACGCCGGACTCGACCGGCGGCGTGCTCCTCGACTTCGGCCGCGAGATCCAGGGGCACGTGCAACTCCTCACGCCGCACGCGCCCGACAAGCAGCCGGTGCGGGCCCGGATCCGGCTGGGCGAATCGGCGAGCGAGGCCATGGCCGAGCTCGGTGGCGAGACGAACGCCGGCAACGACCATGCGGTGCGCGACCAGGTGGTCACGCTGCCGTGGCTCGGCACACAGACGATCGGTCCGAGCGGCTTCCGCTTCGTGCGGATCGACGCGGTCGATGCGGGCCGTCCGGTGCGGCTCACGCAGGTGCGGGCGGTGCTGGGGATCCGCGACGTACCGCGTGTGGGCTCGTTCCGCTGTTCGGACGAGCGGCTCGATCGGATCTGGGAGGTGGGCGCCGACACGGTGCATCTCTGCATGCAGGACTATCTCTGGGACGGCATCAAGCGGGATCGGCTGGTGTGGGTCGGTGACATGCACCCCGAGGTGAGCACGATTCACGCCGTCTTCGGGTTCAACGACGTGGTGCCCGCATCGCTCGACCTCACCCGTGACGTGACCCCCGTCGACCGATGGATGAACGGCATCTCCAGCTACTCGATGTGGTGGGTGCTGATCCACGAGGCGCTCTGGCGGCACCACGGCGACCGCGGATACCTGGAGGCCCAGCAGCCGTATCTGACGGCGCTCCTGGAGCGACTGGCCCGACTGGTGGGGCCCGACGGCCGGGAGCACATCGACGGGACGCGATTCCTCGACTGGCCGAGCTCGACCAACGAGGCGGGCGTGACCGCGGGCCTGCAGGCGCTGCTCGTGATGACTCTCGACTGCGGCGCGCGGTTGCTGACAGAGCTCGGCGACGACCGCGTGGCCGCCATCTGCACGTCTGCCGCCGACCGGGCGCGTCGGGTGGTGCCCGATCCGAAGGGCTCGAAGTCCGGGGCGGCGCTCCTGGCGCTCGCCGGGATGCGCGACCCGCGGGAGACGGCCGCGGCGGTGCTGCTGCCTGGAGGGCCGGCCGGCGTGTCGACGTTCTACGGGTTCTACGTGCTCGAGGCTCTGGCGGAGGCGGATCGGGAAGAGGCTGCGCTCGACCTGATCCGCACCTACTGGGGTGGCATGCTCGACCTGGGCGCGACGACGTTCTGGGAAGACTTCGATCTCGCCTGGACGAAGGACGCGGCGCGGATCGACGAGCCGGTGCCGCAGGGGAGGAAGGACGTCCACGGCGACTGTGGGGCCTCCTGCTACAAGGGCTTTCGCCACAGCCTGTGCCACGGCTGGGCGAGCGGCCCGACGGCCTGGCTCTCCCGTCACGTCCTCGGCGTGTCACCGGCGGCGCCGGGATTCGCGACGGCCCGGATCGCTCCTGTGCTCGGCGATCTCGACTGGGCCGAGGGCACGTATCCGACCCCGCGGGGACCGATCCGAGTGCGGCACGAGAAGCAGCCGGACGGCACGCTCCGGTCATCGGTGAGGGCACCGGCCGGGATGGCCATCGAGGCGCAGGGCACCACGCTCGTGACCGACGACGACGCCATCCGGAGCCGATGAAACACGAGCGTCCCCGCCCGTCGAGCCATCACGGCCCACACCCCGCGCCGGGTATCATGGTCGCGGGTCTGGTGGAAGCCGGTGCGGTCGGTCGTGGCGCAGGGAGCGATCTCGACCGGCCCTCCGCGGCGCAAACGAGCGTGCTGCCCATGTCGCGTCGATGCCACACGCCGGTCGTCCCGCCGCTGGCGGCGGCGGTGCTCCTTGCCTGGGGGCCGATCGCGGCGGGACGCGCCGCCACCCCGCGGGCATCCAGGCCGCCGAACGTGGTCGTGATCCTGGTCGACGACCTGGGTGTCGGCGACTGCGGCTTCTCCGGCGGCACCGACGTGCCCACGCCCGCGATCGACCGGTTCGCCCGCGAAGGCACGATCTTCACGCAGGCCTACGCCACGCCGAGCTGCTCGCCCACCCGCGCCGCGCTGCTCACCGGCCGCTACCCGGGCCGCTTCGGCATCGAGGACAACCGGCCGCTCGACGGGCCGACGGCGGGCTTCGATTGCCGCGAGGTGCTCCTGCCCGCGCTGCTTCGCGACCACGGTTACGCGACCGCCCTGGTCGGCAAGTGGCATCTGGGCAGGGGCGCGCACGGCCCGCTGGCCCGCGGCTTCGACGAGTTCACCGGCTGGATCGGGGCAGCGGGGCAGTACATCGACCCGCCGCTCGTGACCGGCGACGCGAAGACGGCGCAGGCTGGCTGGGTGGACGACCTGGTCGCCGAGCGGGCGGTGGCCTTCATCCGCGACCATGCCGCGGGGCCGTTCTTCCTGCACGTGGCCTTCATGGCGGCGCACCTGCCGCAGGAGGCGTCGCCGGAGGACCTCGCGCGTTTCGCCCACCTCGGGGGCCGGCGGCAGATGGCGGCGGCCATCATCAGCCGCCTCGATGCGGCCATGGGCCGCCTGATGCGCGGGATCCGCGAGGCGGGCGTCGACGACGACACGCTCGTGATCTTCACGAGCGACAACGGTGCCGAGCCGGCCGTACTCGGCACATCCAACGGGCCGCACCGCGGGCAGAAGTTCGACGTGCTCGAGGGGGGCATCCGCGTGCCTTTCGCCGTGCGCTGGCCGGCCGCGGTGCCGGCCGGCCACAGCGTCTCGGCGCCCATCCACGTCTTCGACGTCTTCGCCACCGCCGTTGCCGCGGCGGGCGTCGAGCCACCGCATCCGATCGACGGCGTCGATCTGCTGCCACATGTGCGCGGCGAGCGGGCGGGCGTGCCGCACAAGCGGCTGTTCTGGGTCTACAACGATCATGCCGACTGGCGGCGGGCCGATCAGGACACGAACCTCGCCCGCCGCCTGCTGGCCGTGCGCGAGGGCGATTGGAAGCTGGTGCTAGAGGGCGAGGACCCGCCTCGGCTCTACGACCTGGCCACCGACCCGGGGGAGGCGCACGATCGTGCCGCCGGCGAGCCGGGCCGCGTCGCGGCGCTCCGCGAAGCCGTTCGCGACTGGGACGCCAGCATGGTCCGGCAGGTGATCCCCGCCGACCATCCGTTGTACGGTCGCGATCGCGCGGCGCGGTGATTCGTCGCGGATTCGCCCGGAAAAACCGTCCCTCACAATTCCCTAACACACCCGCCCGACACTCGTTCGGGGGTCCTTAGGTGTTCAGGCTCTTGCACCGTGGGGGAAAAGATCATGAATCGTCGTGTGTGGATCGCACTCAGCTGCGGCGTTGCGTTGTCGGCCTCGGTCGCCGCAGCCCAGACATGGACGGGCAGCGGCACCAGCAACCTGTGGAGCAACAACGCGAATTGGTCCACGCCTCCGGGAGGTTCTCCATCGACGCTGACGTTCTCGGGCACGACGAACACTTCCACGCTCAACGACAGTGTCACATCCGTGGGAGGTATCCGCTTCGCGAACACCACGACCAGCGGCAGTTTCGTTCTCGCCGGGTCATCGACCGTGACCGTCAGCGGCAGCTTCTTCACGGCCAACGGCAACGCCGGCACGGAAGAGATCACGTTTCCGATCGCCTTGTCGGGGGCGCTCGTGCAGGCCAACGTGGGCGGGAGCGGGCACTTCCTCAAGATCAGCGGCGTGATCACGGGCACCGCCGGGACCGAGTTCAGCAAGCGGGGTGACAACGGCCGCCTCATCCTCACGGCCAACAACACGTTCATCGGCAAGTTCTCGCCGCGGGTCGGGCAGGTGCAGTTCCCCAAGTGGGGAAACATCTCCGATCCAGCGCCACTCGGGGCGGGCAATCTGCCCATCGAAGTCGGGCAGGCGGCGCAGACGGTGGAAATGATCTACGACGGCGTCGGCGAGACGACCAACCGCTACATCCAGGTGGGCATGGGTACGAGCGGCGTCGGCGGGGCCACCATCACCAGCAGCGGCTCGGGACCGCTCGTGTTCACGGCCGCCGGCCGTGACATGAGTCATCCGCTGTACGGTAATCTCCTGTTCAATCAGCAACACACGGGCGCCACCGTGGGCCGAACGCTCACGTTCCAGGGCAGCAACACCGGCACGAACACGGTCGCTTCCATCATCGTCGACAACGTCGATGGGGGCACCGCGCGGATCGGTGTCACGAAGGCCGGGTCCGGCAAGTGGATCCTCTCCGGTACGAACAGCTACACCGGCGGCACGCAGGTCAACGCCGGCACGCTCGTCCTCGACGGGCTCACGGGGCCGTCGGCGTTCACCAACAGCGTCGCCTCGGGTGCGATCCTCGCCGGCTCGGGCACGATGTCGGGCGCATCGACGGTGTCGGGCATCCTGTCGCCTGGGAGCTGCGTGGGCTCGATCGGGACGCTCTCCTTCTCGGGTTCGAGCGTGATCTGGAATGGCGGTGCGACGGCGGCGCCCGCGACCGACTGGCTCTTCGACCTCGGCGCGGCGAACACGTCCGACCGCGTGAGCATCACCGGGCCTTTCAACAAGCTCGGCAGCGTGTACCGCTTCGACTTCGGCGGCAGCACCGAGGTCGGCACGTTCACTCTCGCGTCGTGGACCACCACGACCCAGTTCTCCGCGTCGGACTTCAGTTACACGAACCTCGGGGGCGGCAACACGGGCACGTTCAGCTTCAGCGGAAACAACCTGGTGCTGACGGTGGTCCCCGAGCCTTCGACCATGGCAGGCCTGGCGGCCGCGGCCGCCGCCTGCGTCTGGCGGATGCGGCGGCGGCGCTGATGGGCCGGGCTGCCTGGCGGAGGTGACACGATGATGTGCAACGGGAGCGTCGCCTGCCTGGTGGCGATGGCGGTCTGTGCCGCCGCGCCCGCCCTGGCCCAGAACACGTGGACCGGCAGCGGCACCTCGTCGTTCTGGAGCGATCCTGGCAACTGGTCCGGCCCCGTCGGTTCGCCGACGCCCCCCACGGTAGACGCGATGCTGTTCTTTGTGGGTAGCTCGGGCACGGCGAGCGTCAACGACGCCGCCGTGACGAGCGTGGCACCCAGGGTGATCGGCTCGTCGTACGGCATCACGTTTCTCAACGACGGACTGGCTGGCAAGACCGCGGGCTTTCGAATCTCCGGCAGCCCGCTGGTGCTGAAGGGCAACATCGAGACCTATTCTGCGACCACATCCCCCGCGCTCGCGATCACCGACGAGATCGCCTGCGACCTGCAGCTCACGCTGACCGACTTCACGCAGATCTACACGCGGTCGTTCGGATCGTTCGCCCATAATCTGCTCGTCAGCGGCGTGATCTCCGAGAACGGCGCGCCGCGCACGCTCCGCAAGAATGGCACGGGGGGCACCCTCGCGCTCACCGGCGAGAACGTGTTCACGGGCCAGATGCAGATCTCGGTCGGCATCGTCACCGTCGATCGGGTCGAGAACATCAGCCAGCCGTCCCCCTTGGGCGCCGGCAACCTGCCCGTCAGGCTCGGGCAGGGCCAGACGGGTGGCACGCTGATCTACACCGGCTCCGGCGAGGCCAACAACCGCTACTTCCAGATCGGCAGCGGTCCGAACTCCACGGCCACCGGCGGTGGCACGATCACGGCCAACGGCAGCGGCCCCGTCGTGTTCACGGCGGTCGATCGAGATCTCACGCATCCCCTCTACGGCAACGACTATTTCAACCAGAACGACGGTGCGGTGATCGTGCCGGATCGCACGCTCACGCTCAACGGCACGAGTGCCGGCGGCAACGAGATTCGGACCGTGATCATCGACAACGTGAATGCCACCTCGCAGGTCGTCTCGAAGGTGAACGTCACGAAGGCGGGCTCGGGCACGTGGATCCTGTCGGGCACCAACACCTACACCGGCACGACGACGATCGCTGGCGGCATGCTCCAGGTCGGAAGTGGCGGCACGGTGGGCCGGCTGGGCCCAGGGCCGGTCATCAACAACGCGACGCTCGCCTTCAACCGCTCCGACGATGCGACGGTTTCAAACGTGATCTCCGGCTCCGGAAGGCTGGTCAAGGCGGGCGCAGGCTCGGTGACGTTCACCGCGCCGCAGCTCTACACGGGAGCCACCCGCGTCGACGCCGGCACGCTGTCGTTGGGCGAGACCGGAGCGATCGCCGCCTCGCCATCCGTGACCGTGGCGGCAGGGGCGGCCTTGTCGGTCGCCGACGTCCCAGGCGGCGTCTACGCCATCCCCGTGGGCCAGTCCGTCGGTGGAGACGGGACCGTCGTCGGTAACCTCTCCATCTCGGGCGGGGCGACGGTGACGCCTGGAGCGAGCCCCGGCACGCTGGCCGTGACAGACGGCGTCGTCTTCGGGCCCGGCGGCAACTACAACTGGCAGATGCTGTCGGCGGTCGGCACGGCCGGCAGCCCCACCTCGTGGGATCTCGTCGACGCGGGCGGGGAACTCACCATTGCGGCCACGCCGGCCGATCCGTTTCGGCTCAATCTCTGGACGTTGTCCGGTGTCGGCCCCGACATCAGCGGCAACGCGACGAATTTCGACCCTTTCCAGGCGTATTCCTGGCGGATTGCGGCGGCGGCCGGCGGCATCACGGGCTTTTCGGCCGACAAGTTTGCGATCAACGTCTCGGCCACCAACGGCACGGGCGGGTTCACGAATTCCCTCTCCGGGGGCACGTTCAGCGTGGCCCAGAGCGGCACGGCCTTGAATCTCG
>JBJTIV010000115.1:0-5262 GCA_046095145.1 Planctomycetaceae bacterium | reverse complement strand
TGCAGGCCCGGTTTGAAGACATCGAGCGATTCGTCATGGAGAGCAACGAGTCGGTCTTCATGCTGCGGGAATAACGTCGACGAAATAACTTCCTATCACTTCAATGCAGGCAAGGGGCGGCTGGGAACGGGGACTGTCGCTCCTACCGGGGAATACCGCAGAAGAGAGTATGAAGTGCCGTGAGGACGTCCGGATCGAGGGACGTCAGCCGGCCTCGAAGGTGCTCAGGCAGTTCGTCCCACGCGGCAAGACGCCCGGATGCAGCGACAAATGCCGGCACTTCGAAGGTTGCACACAAATGTGCACACTCCTTCAAGGACCTGGTAGTTTTCCTCGGGCGAGACGGGGATCGTTCGAGTCCCTCGCCGCCCACTCCCGCTGTGCCGCGGGTTGCAGATCACACCCACGCCCGGCACTGGGTCTACGCCGGAATCTCCGCTCCAGCCTCGTGCCCCCATGCCACGAACCCACCCTGCCGCTCTCCCTCCCGCCGAACTGTTGAAGTCCTGCAGCGAGACCCGGACCAGGCGTTCAGGTCCCGGAGGCCAGCACCGGAACAAGACTGAGACCGCCGTGGTGCTCGTGCACGCGCCGACGGGTATTTCAGCCGAAGCGTCAGAGCGCCGAAGCCAGGCCGAGAACCGCCGCGAGGCCCTGCATCGACTGCGGCTCAGACTCGCCCTTGAGCACCGTGAGCCGGCCGGGATGCACGTGTCCCACACATGGCGATCCCGAGTTCGAGGCCGTCAGCTCGTGGTTTCCAGTGCGCACGAGGACTTTCCAGCCCTCGTTGCGGAAGCTCTCGACCGACTCTACGCGGCCACGTTCGAGACTTCCCTGGTGGCTGAACAACTGGGCGTCACGGGAACCCAGCTCGTCAGGCTCTTCAAGAAGTCCACGGCGGCGTGGGTGGCCCTCAATCGATGTCGAAAGAGTCTGGGCCTGCCGGAACTGAGGTAGCAGCAGGGCCGCCAGAGCCCAGCCGTAGCGCTACTTCACTTCTTGGCGGCTGGCTTCGTCTTGTCCTGCTTCGGCTTCATCTTCTTCTTGTCGTTCTTCTGCGAGTGGTTGCCCTTGCCCATGGTCGCGTCTCCTGTGTGTGGCCCACCTGCGTGAACCCTATCAGGTCTAGGATCGGCAGAACTCCCCGTCATGGTTCACTCACGAAATCCGGGAAACCTGCTCGTGCCCACCGATCGCCATCCTAACTGGTTCTGGACTGGCTTGGGCAACCTCATCGCAACCTTCATTGCGATCTGCTGGTGAAAGGGCGCGCCTCCGAAGTGGTGGTGGGGTTGAGGGAGCGGAGCGTTCTCCGGCCGAAAGATTGACCCTTGGGGGCGCGATAGCCACAATACCTCGGCGTAATAGGGAGGGATGTGGTTCCTTGTCTCGGGGAACCTCGTAGTCAGGAACGGCGATGGCAAACCGTCAGGCTTTTTCGAGATCGTCTGGGCTTCGGATCCTCGCCGCAACGCTGTTCGCGGTCTACGCCATCCAGTCGATCGCCGCGACGACGACCTACACAGGCCCTTGGGGCGGCGGGACGATTGCACCGGGCGACGTCGTGGTGCTCAACAACGGCGCCAGCGTCACCGGAAACGTGGTGACAAACGGGACGCTGCAGTTCAATCAGTCCGCCCCGAGCCTGCTCACGATCTCCAGCACCATCTCGGGAACGGGTACGCTCTCGCTGGCAAATACGGGAACACTGAATCTGACGGGAACGAGCGACGTTGAGAATACAGTCGTCTTGGATCTCACGACGACGACTTCGGCGGGATTGCTTCAGATACTATACGGAAATGGTCTTCTCTCGGTCGGCCTCATTGGCACCGGCAAACTCAACGTTACAGGGGGCAGCGTCACAAGCGCGGGCGGGTCTCTGGGCGGTTTCGCTGGCAGTTTCGGGACCGCCACGGTTTCGAGCGGCACGTGGGCCAACAGCAGCGAACTCTTGGTCGGCAACAGTGGCACCGGCACGCTCGACGTTACGGGCGGTAGCGTCACGAACTTGATTGGCTATCTGGGCTACCAAGTTGGCAGCGTCGGCACGGCGACCGTATCGAGCGGCACGTGGGACAACTTGTTCCTGGTTGTGGGCGGATCCGGCACCGGCACGCTCAACGTCACGGGCGGCAGCGTCAACAACTTGTCTGGCTCTCTGGGCTACTACGCTGGAAGCCGTGGCACCGCCACGGTTTCGAGCGGCACGTGGGAGAACTCCAAACTGAATGTGGGCTATTCCGGCACCGGCACGCTCGACGTCACGGGTGGCCTTGTCACCAACACAGATGGCTATCTGGGCTTCACCGCTGGCAGCGTGGGCACGGCCACGGTTTCGGGCGGCACGTGGGCCAACAGCGGCGACCTGACTGTCGGTGTTCTGGGAACCGGCACGCTTACGATGTCGGGCGGCCTTGTGACCGTCGACGGAACGCTCTCGGAAGGAGCGTACGGCACGATCAACCTCAACTCCGGTGGTTCGCTCCAGATCGGCACGGGTGGAGCGACGGGCGTGCTGGGTACGAATCTGACGAACAATGGGACCCTCATTTTCGACCGCTCCAATGCCTCGACCTATTCGGGGGTCCTCAGCGGCTCAGGAGCGTTCATGAAGCTCGGCTCGGGGGCGCTGACGCTGTCGGGCTCGAACGCATTCACCGGGTCAACCTCAGTCCAGCAAGGCGTCTTGGTGATCACAGATTCTGCGGCCACATCCAGTTCGCCACTCGTGAGCCTTGCCAGCGGAGCCGGATTCGACGTCAGCTCTCTCTCCAGCGGCTACACGGTCTCCAGCGGTCAGACTCTTACAGGTGCCGGCACTGTCTTGGGCTCAGTGACGTTCGGCCGAGGCTCGACGCTTTCGCCGGGCATGCTCAGCACGGCGTCTGGAGCGAGCATGGTGGCAGCCGATATGCAGGCCGGCGCGCTGCAGGCCCTCGTCGTCCCGGAGCCGGCTACCCTCGGACTGGTCGGCGTGGGGCTGGGCTTCCTCGGCCTCGGGACTCTGCGGCGGAAGCGAGTGGCCTGACACATGCCTGACCCGTGGGCGCGACCGTCGCCGCTTCCATGATCGACACCATGATGGCCCGGATGTTCTTGCGGGTTGTCTACCGCAGACGCTCGCTGACGACGAATGCGCGGCAGTTCCGAGCCGCAGCGACCTCGATCGACGAACTGGTCGCGATGACCCCCGAGCCGGTCTTGCGGGGTCGTCGGCCCGTCGCGCCCCTTCCCGGGGTGACGCCGGTGATGCGGGGCTGGTCGGCATTCATGACGGTCGACCACGTCAACGGTGTCCACGAGGCGATGCTCGAACTGATCCCGCAACTCGAAGCCGGGCGCAGCCCAGACATCGGTGACATCGGTCGATTCGATCATCCCGGCGAGTGCGGCCCCGAGGTGATGCCTCGCTTCCGGGATCTGGCCGCACGGGTCGCGGATCTGCCGCGGTCGTACGCGTTCAACGGGCGCGGGACGTTTCGGCACCCCGTCTTCGGCCGGCTGAACAGCCGCGGGGCCTATGCCCTCCTGGCCTTCCACCTCCGGCTGCATGTCCCGCACGTCCGCCGCAGCATCGATGTCAACGGCCGCTCGTGAGCGTCATTCATCCACTCCGGCTGCGCTATTCCAACGCCTACCTCGTCGTGGGCAAGCGACCGATTCTCGTCGACACGGGATCAGGGGGCGATGAGCAGCGAATCGTGGCCGCATGCTCGGCGGTCGGGGTGAGCATCCGCGACCTCGCGTTGATCCTGCACACGCACGTTCACTCAGACCACTTCGGTAACACGGTGGACATGGCGGCGGAAGGAGGCTGCCCGGTGGCATATCACCCGGGCGATCGGCCGCTCGCCATGCGGGGAGACAACGGGCCGTTGCGAGGCGTGGGGCTGCAGGGACGGATTCTGGCACGGCTCCTGAGCCACATCCCGTTTCGTACGATGCCCGCCGACATCGATGCCGAGGACCGCATGCGGCTCGACGAATTCGGGGTCGCCGGCTCCGTGTGGCACACACCGGGGCACACCCCCGGCTCGATCTCCGTGCTGCTCGACTCCGGCGACGCGATCATCGGGGACGTGATCATGGGCGGGTATGCCGGCGGCGCGATCCGGCCGTCACAGCCCACCTTCCACTACTTTGCCGACGATCTGCGGGCCGCCATGGCAAGCCTCGACCGTATTCTCGCCGTGACGTCCGGCCGGTTGTTCGTGGGCCACGGGGGACCGTTGCATCGTGAAGCCGTCCTGAACTGGCGCCGCAGGCATGGCGGCGGAAGCGGACCGCGTGCTACCGCGTGACCAGCCGGCCCACGTCGAAGCCCAGGCAGCGGGCCTGTGCGACGAGGGTGCCGTAGACCTCCGGCTCGAGACGGGTGTCGCGGGCCAGAATCCACAGGAAACGGCGGTCGGGCGTGCCCACCATCGCCCAGCGGTAGTCGTCGTCGAGGGCGATGATCCAGTAGTTGCCCTCCCGGGGCACCGGCACGAGCGCGGCCAGGCCGCCGAACCGCACCCGCAGCCGGGCGTTGCCGGAGCAGGGCACGGGCTCCGCGCGGCCGGCCACCTCGCGGCAGCGGCCGCGGGCGGTGACGCACGAGTTGACCACCGAGAGCGAGCCGTCGGGGAGCGGCTCGTAGCGGGCCTGCGAGCAGGCACATGACGCCTGGAACATGTTCGGCAGCCGCGCGATCTCGTGCCACGTGCCGGCGTAGCGGGCCAGGTCGACGCAGGGCACGGTCGGCAGGGTGGCCGCGTGGTGGCGTCCGGCCACGAGACTGACGGCGACGACGGCGACGGCGAGGCGGCAGCGGGCGGTGGTCACGGGTCGGGACTCCGGACAGGTGCGGCAGGACCGCACGGCCCTGCCGGATACACTCGTCAACGCTACCCTCGCCGGCGGACGACCGCCGGGGCGCCCGGAATCCGCATTTTCATCGCTCCAAACCCATGCACTGGCTCCACCTGGCGATCGCGATCGTGGCCGAGGTCGTGGCCACGAGCTTTCTGAAGGCGAGCGGCAACTTCACGAGGCTCGTGCCCAGTCTGATCGTCGTCGCGGGCTACGGCTGCGCCTTCTACTTCCTCTCGCTCACGCTCGACCGGATTCCGGCCGGCGTGGCCTACGCGGTCTGGTCGGGCGTGGGCGTCACGCTCATCGCGGCCATCGGCTGGGCCTTCCTCGGGCAGAAGCTCGACGCTCCAGCGATCGCCGGCATGGCCCTCATCGTGGCCGGCGTGGTCGTGATCAACGCCT
>JBJTIV010000114.1:0-8145 GCA_046095145.1 Planctomycetaceae bacterium | reverse complement strand
TGGTCACCTCAGCTTGATCTGGCCGTAGCGACGGCTCTTGCGCCGCCGGATGATGAACGCGCCCGAGGGCTTCCGCGGCTTCCGCGTGCCGCCACCCTTGGCGCTCTTGCCGGTCGGGCTGACCGGGTGCCGGCCCCCCTTCGTGCGGCCCTCGCCGCCGCCGTGCGGATGGTCGATCGGGTTCATCGCCGTGCCGCGGACGTGGGGCCGGATGCCCATCCAGCGGCTGCGGCCCGCCTTGCCGAGCCGCACGTTCATGTGCTCGGAGTTGCCGATGGCGCCGATGGTGGCCCGGCAGGCGGCGGGCACGCGGCGGATCTCGCCCGAGGGGAGCGTGATCTGGGCCCACTGGGCCTCCCGCGCCACGAGCACGGCCGACGAGCCGGCCGACCGGCAGAGGCGGCCGCCGCGGCCGGCCTGCAGTTCGACGTTGTGGATCTGCAGTCCCAGCGGGATCGCCGACATCGGCAGGCAGGTGCCCACCTCGGGGGGCGCCTGCTCGCCGCTCTGCACCGTGGCCCCCACCGCGAGGCCCTCCGGCGCGAGGATGTAGCGCTTCTCGCCGTCGGCGTAGTTGACGAGCGCCACGCGGCAGGTGCGATTGGGGTCGTACTGGATCGAGTGCACCTTCCCGGGCACGCCGTCCTTGTTGCGGCGGAAGTCGACGAGCCGGTAGTGCTGCTTGTGGCCGCCGCCGCGGTGCCTTGAAGTGATCTTGCCCTGGTTGTTGCGGCCGCCCGTCTTCCGCTTGCGGAACCGCAGCCCCTTGGGCACCTCGGCGCCCGGCGTCAGCTCGGCGAAGTCCGACACGCTCGCGCCGCGGCGGCCGGGACTGGTCGGGTTGTACTGGCGGATGCCCATGGAAGTGGTCCGGGACGGCGTGCTGGAATCAGAACAGGTTGATCTTGAAGTCGGGCTTGAGCTTCACGACGGCCTTCTTCCAGGCCTTGGTGCTGGTGCGCCGCAGGCGGCTGCGCCGCGACTTGCCGATGCGGTTCTGCACCGCGACCTTGTCGACCTTGACGGCGAACATCTCCTCGACGGCCCGGCGGATGTCGGCCTTCGTGGCCTCCGCGACGACCTCGAACGAGTAGGCGTTGTGGCGGGTGGCCCGGTGCATGCCCTTCTCGGTGACCAGGGGCCGCAGGATCACCTGGTGGGGGGCGAGCCGGGGATTGAAGCTCGGCGCGGGAGGAACGGGCACGGCCATGGCTTACCTCGCCTCCTTCTTCGCGGCGCGCGTCGAGCCGGCGGCCCGCTTCGCCGCCGGTTTCCGGGTGGTCTTCTTCTTGGCCGCGGCCGGCTTGGCGGCCTGTGCCGACGAGCGGAAGGCCTCGAGGGCCGCCTTCGTCATCACGATCGACCGCGGCCGGAGGATGGTCCAGGCGTTGAGCTCGGACACCGGCGCCACCGACACGCCCTCGATGTTGCGGGCGCTCTTCCAGACGTTGGCGTCGTGCTTCTCGGGGGCCACGAGCACGGTCTTCTCGCCGAGGCCCAGGGCCGCGAGCATGCCGGCCACGACCTGCGTCTTGGGCGCCGCCACGGCGAGCGAGTCGACGAGCTTCACCTCGTCGTCGGCGATCCGGGCCGCCAGCGCCATCCGCGTGGCCGCCTGGAGCGACTTCCGCGGCATCGACCAGCCGAAGTCGCGGGGCCGCTTGGCGAAGATGTGGCCGCCGCCGCGCCGCGTGCCGCTCCGCCGCGCGCCGGCCCGGGCGTTGCCCGTGCCCTTCTGGCGGTAGAGCTTCTTCGTGGAGCCGGCGACCTCGCCGCGGGTCTTGGTCTTCTGCGTGCCCTGCCGGGCGTTGGCCTGGTACATCACGACCGCGTCGTGCAGCAGCTGCTTGCTG
The DNA here is from genome assembly GCA_046095145.1 of Planctomycetaceae bacterium. GTDB lineage: Bacteria > Planctomycetota > Planctomycetia > Pirellulales > UBA1268 > QWPN01. Next base: position 6,292 of record JBJTIV010000114.1, on the reverse strand, counting down.
ACCTTGGGAGCCAGCTCGGCCGGGTCGATCTCGAAGGAGCCGACCTGCTTGCCGGCCATGTCGTAGACGGCGAGGTTCATTTCGCACCGGCCTTCTTCTTGCCGGTCGGGGCGGCCGCCCCGACCTTCTTGATCTTGTTCGTCTCGCGGACGAGCACGTAGCCGCCGATCGGCCCCGGCACCGCCCCCCGGACCACGACCAGGTTCCGCTCGGGATCGACGCTCACGAGCTTGATGTTCCGCATCGTGGACCGCTCGTTGCCGTAGCGGCCGGCCATCCGCTTGCCCTTGAACACGCGGGCCGGCGAGGTGTTCATGCTCGTGCCGCCCTGGTGGCGGTGCACCTTCTTCACGCCGTGGCTGGCCCGCTGCCCCTTGAACCCGTGCCGCTTCATCACGCCCGCCGTGCCGCGGCCCTTGGTGGTGCCCGTCACGTCGACGAAGCCCACGCCCTCGAACACGGCCACCGTCATCACCGAGCCGACGGCGGCACCGTCGTAGACGCCCCGCAGTTCGCGGACGAGCCGCTTGGGCTCGCAATCCGCCTTGGGCGCGGCCGCCACGCCCCCCTCCGCCCGCCGCTTCGCGCGGCGGCCGTCGAGGCTGGCCACCTGGCCGCGGACCGCCCGGCTGGCAAGCCGGCGGGGCTTGTCGAGGAAGCCCAGTTGCACGGCCGAGTAGCCGTCGCGCTCGGGCGTCCGCACGGCGAGGACGGCACACGGTCCGGCTTCGATCACCGTCACGGGAACCACGACGCCCTCGGCGTCGAAGATCTGCGTCATGCCGACCTTGCGGCCGAGGAGACCCTTGCGGCCGGTGCGCTCCGGCAGGCCCTTGCGGCCTGCTTTGTCGGGTGACTTCGTCGTTGCAGCCATGGGTATTCGCACTCGCAACGGCCGACACCGGCGCCCGCGGGCTGCCGGCATCCGTCCTGTGGTTCACGCTCGAAGCCGTCGGCCGCGGGAGTGTCCGGCGGCTCCGTCCGAGGGACGGGCACCCGGGTCTTACCCGCGACGCCTTCCAAGCATGCCGTGTCGTGCGCTCCTGTGGATGATGGGGGAAATTCGGGTCAGCGGCTCGACGCCTTGATCTTGATGTCGACGCCGGCGGGCAGGCTCAGTTTGTTGAGCGCCTCGATCGTCTTGGCCGTCGCCTGGACGATGTCGATCACCCGCTTGTGCGTGCGGATCTCGTACTGCTGCCGGGCCTTCTTGTCGATGTGGGGGCTGGAGAGCACCGTGTAGCGCTCGATCCGGGTGGGCAGCGGGATCGGCCCGTGCACCTCGGAGTTCGTCCGCTTGGCCGTATCGACGATCTCCGCCGCGCTCTGGTCGAGCACGGAGTGGTCGTAGGCCTCCATGCGGATGCGGATGATTTCCTGGGTCGGTCCGGCCACGGTCTGTTGGTCTCCTCGCCTGCGGCCGCGCACGGCCGCCCGCTCGTGATCGATCGCAGGGGCGCGCCGGCAGCAGCCTGCCGCGCACCCCGGAAGAAAAGCCCTGCGGAGGGCCTTTTTCGCGACGACCCCGGCGGCCTGGCCGGCCGCGGGCGTCACTGCGGAATCGAGCCACGAAATTTAAGAGCGGCCCTGCATGGTGTCAACGCCCCGCATTTTCCGGGGCGGCCGGCGAGGGACTGCCCATGCCCCGTCGCCGGACGCTCGCTCCGCCCATCCTGGGCTCCACTCGCTCGGTGCTGCCTGCGCTCCGCCATCCATGGCTCCGCTGGTCAGCAACGCCGGCTCTCAGGGCGATGGGCAGCCCCTCGCCTCTCCGACTGCCGCAACGGACCGAACCGGGAAAAGGGGCACGCCCCCCCTTATGGCAGCCGCTTCAGGCGGATGTCGCGGAACTCCGTCCACATCGGGGCGCCGGCGTGGAGCTGCAGGGCGACGATGCCCTTCGTGAGGGCGAACTGCGGGGCGTTGTCGGTGAAGTCGAGGACCTGCCGGCCGTTGAGCCAGTGGCGGATGTGATTGCCCTCGGCCCGGATGATCACGTCGTTCCAGTCGTCGAGCCGCACGAGTGTCGCGATCTCGTCGGCATCCATGAGCGATCCGACGACCTGTTTGGTCCCGTCGGCCTCGCGCGTGGCCCGCTCACCGGCCAGGCACAATCGCTTCCGCGTGCCCTTCTCGTCGTAGATGAAGCACGGGGTGTCCGGAAACCTGTTGTCGTTGCGGCATTCGCACTGGTAGCCGCAGACGACCCACTTGTTCTTGGCCGAGGCCTCGGTCATGTGGCGCGACCGGTACTGCACGCCGGAGTTGTTCGAGGCCGCGCAGCGGAAGGCGAACCGCAGCTCGAAGTCCTCCACGTCGCCTCCCTGCCAGATCAGGAAGGTGTTGTCGTTCGTCGTCAGGTCGGGGGTCGTCTCGCCGTGGATCGCGCCGTCCTTCACGCTCCACAGCCGCGGATCGCCCTCCCAGCCGGTGAGGTCCCGGCCGTTGAACAGGACCTCCATGCCGGCCGGCTCGGGGGGGGCCGCGGAAGCGACCGCGGGCGGCTCGGCCACGTCGGCCAGGGCGGGAAGGCAGCACGCGGCGACGAGGACGAGCGCACCGATCGCGGCACGGGATCGCATGTGGTGTCTCCGGAGACGGAGTCGGACCACGTGAATCTACACGCCGGCGACGGGCTCCGCCCGACGGCCTCTGCGGCGGCGGCACGCGGCCAGGCCGGCCAAGGCGGACGCCGCGAGCACGATGGCCGACGGCTCGGGCACGACCGCCAACGCGCCGGTGGCTTCCGTGAACCGCAGGGTCTGGCCGCCGGTCGGAAACGCCTCCCAGACGCCGCTGGTGCCGATCTCGGCGAACGCCAGGGAGCCATAGCCGCCGGTCGCCGCGATGCTCGCGAAGCCACCCGAGGGCGAGCCGGTGAAATTGAAGACCTGGAACGTCGTCTGGTCCGGGAATGTGGTGGCGAAGCTCAACGACAACTCGCCGCCGTACGTCAGCCCGCCGGACTGGCTCACCGTGACGGTGTCGTAGCCGCTGCCGGGAGTCGTGCCCGCGAGTTCGATCAGCGTGGTCGCCGTGCTCTGCAGCGCGAGCGTGTCGACCGTGAGCGCTCCCGGGCTCGTGCCGGGGCTGAGCGTGCCGGCGACGGAGAGCGCGCCCGTCACGCGGCCGATGCCGCCGAGGAAGCCGCCGGCATTGACCGTCACCGACCCGCCGGCCGTGCCCGTCGAGTCGAGCAGGAGCCGGCCGCCGGAGTTGACCGTGATGGTGCCGGTGGCGAGTGCCTGCAGCGTCGCGATGCCGCCCGCGGAGACGTCCAGGACGCCGCCGAGGGCGCCGAACGCCGACGACCCGCCGAGCGTCTGGGTGCCGATGAAGCTGGCCGCGTTGAGGATCGAGCCGCCGTTGTTCGTGATGGCGTTGGCCACCGCCTGCGAGCCGAGGTCGAGCGCGGCGCCAGACGCGACGGTTACCGTGCCCGTGCCGAAGGCCCCGGTCGAACTGGCGATGAGCGTGCCCGACGAAATTTGCGTTCCCAGGGCGTAGGTGTTCGTGCCGCCGAGTGTAAAGCGTCTGGTGGAGCCGACGATTGTCAAACCACCGTTCGAAACGACTCCATTGATCGTGGCGGAGTTCCCCAGCGTGATCGTGCGAGTGCTACCGCCCAAGTCCACCGTGCCGTTGAGCGTGGTTGCCTGCCCGACGCCGCCAAGCGTGAAGTTGGAGTTCACCACAAACGGATTCGCGAGCGTTCGTGCAGTCGAAAAACTGCCAAGCGCCCCCCCATTGATCGTCACGGTGCCGGTGCCGAGAGCGGCATCGGAACCCAAACCAAGCGTTCCACTCTCGATGACAGTGCCGCCGGCGTATGTGTTCGCAGCACCAAGGCTCCAGTAGGAGGCGCCAGTCTTCCGGAGCGAGAGCAGCGAGGCAGTTGCCGCGGAAATCGCTCCTTCGATGGAATTGCTGCCGGTGTTCACGCCGCCGAGTTCGAGGACGGATGCCGCCGCCGCGTTGCTCACGAACGAACTGTTGAACCTGAGCCACGCGGTGCTCGCCGTGGCGTTATTGCGGAACGACCCGGTGCCGCTGGCACCGGACGAACTACCCACCCGCTCGAAGGTCACCGTGCCGGTCACGCTCGAGGACAACTCGACGCCGCGTCCACCCGCCGTGAAGTAGATTCGGCGAGTACCGCCCCCTGTCGATCCGCTCTGGAACCCGAGCGAGCCCGTCGTGGCCGTATTGACGGAGATGCCGCCGACGTTGAGGTCATTTCCGGAAGTCGTCGTGTAGTAGACCGCCGAAGACGGCATGGATGTGAAAGTCGCCACATCCAGGCTCGCACTGGTCGAACCGTTGGTGCCCTGAATGCCCGGGGACGCGGCCGGGTTCCAGGCGCTACTGGTCGTCCAACTGGTGCCGGTCGCAATATTCCACGTGGCATCTGCCGCCCATGTTCTGCCGGCGGAAGCGATGACAGAAACAACCGCGACCAACGCGGCCCACCGCGTGACTCCCAGACGCTGGACGGCCGAAAGTGCTCGATTCATGACTGCTGCCTCGCTTCCCGCTCGATCCGCCGCAGTGCCGTTTCCGCGGCACCGGATACGTGGCGTGACATCGTGTATGCAAAACAGATGCCATGTGCGTGCACGGATGCTGACGAACCTGCAATCTTTCGGGCTCGACGACGTCGATCCAGCGACTTTCCGAGGCGATCCTGGCCGGTCTTGACTTCCTTGCATCTTCGAGAGCCGTGACTCGGGCCGTTGGAGCGGCGCCGGGGGCGCCCATGCGCGGCTACTCGGCCGCGGTGCGGAGCGCGAGCCAGGGCCGCGCGAGCTTCACGATGGCCCCGCTGAAATACGGCCCCGCGCCGGCGGAGATGGCCGACGCGTTCGTGTAGCGAGAGACGGCGGCCCGGCGAGCGGCGGCGGAACGGCCAGCCGACGCGCGGCCCCCCCGGCGGGAGTGAGGCGAATCGCTCCAGTTCGACCCCGGGGCTGGAGCGAATCGCTCCACCCTCCTGGAGCGATTCGCTCCCGCCGGCGTGGCTCCAACGGCCCGAGTCACGGCTCTCGAAGATGCAAGGAAGTCATGACCGGCCAGGATCGCCGCGGAATGTCGCAGGATAGACGTCGTCGATCCCGAAAGATTGCAGGTTCTTCAGCATTCGTGCACGCACATGGCATCTGTTTTGCATACACGATTCTACACCAGGTATCCCGTGTCGCAGCACTGGCGCTGCGGCGGATCGCGTGGGAAGCGAGGCAGCCGTCATGCATCGAGCACTTCAGGGTCGCACGGGATCGAGTTGGCGGTCATGTGGCCTGGCCTTCGCCGCGGCGGTCATCGCCGCCCTGTCCGGAACGGATGCGCAGGCCGTGAACTATTGGTGGAACGGCATTGCATCCAGCACCAGTTCAAGCGCGAGTTCTTGGGGCACAGCCGGTAACTGGTCGACGTCAGCGACCTCGGCAGTCGCCCCGGGAACCGCGCCTGCGAGCGCGACCGACGACTTGACGTTCAACATCGACAGTAAGAACGGTCAAAACAGCATGGTTTCCTTGAGTAGCGCCAGCCGTTCCGCAAACTCGTTGACCTTCAGTTCGACCGGGGCCACGGTGTTCATCCGGTCGACGACCGGATCCACTGCTGCAAACAATTTGACGATCGGTGCCGGCGGGATGACGCTCTCTTCAACCGCAGGCTCGGTACGGTTTGGGGAGTCCGATAAGAAAGTAAATGTGAGGTTATCGAGTTCTGCCACCTTCACGAACAATTCGTCGTCGCTTGTGTTTTTCCAGCAGACGTTTGAGACCGGTACTGGAGTGGCCGCGGGCCTGTATACGCTCACGCTCGCTGGTTCCGGCACGGGAGGATTTCGATTTGACGATGTCATCGGCAACAACTCGACGACGGGCACGCTCGCCCTCGCGGTCAACACCAACGCGAATTCCCTGGTCACGCTCGGCGCCGCGAACACGTTCACGGGTGGCGTGACGCTCACTCAGGGCATTCTTGGGCTTGGCAGCTCATCGGCTCTCGGCACCGGCACGGTGACGATCAATGGGGGGCAACTCGGGAGTCTTAGCTCTGAGCGATTCCTCGCGAATCCATTTGTGGTGAATTCCAACTTCACTCTTGGCGGCGTCGACAAGGCAACCACCATCAACGGAGCTGTGGACCTGGGGGGTGGCACGCGCACGATCACGCTGGGGAACTCCGCCACGATCAATGGCGTGGTCTCCAACGGCGGACTCATCATCAACGGCTCGAATGCCGGCAGCGTGCGCAGGTTCACGCTCAGCGGCACGAACACCTACGG
>JBJTIV010000113.1:0-4916 GCA_046095145.1 Planctomycetaceae bacterium | reverse complement strand
ACCCGCCTCGGCCGCGCGTCGCTGCCGCGCGGCGGCCCGGTCGCCCGGGGCGATCGGCAGGGCGGCGGCGGCGGCGTATTCCCGCTCGGCCTCGGGGTATTTCTGCTGTGCGACGAGGGCCCCGGCCTTCGCCAGGGCGGCCCGCACCTTGAACGCGGGCGGCCCCTGCTCCAGGGTGGCGTAGGCCGCCGCCGCCTCGTCGAACCGGCCCGCCCGCACGAGCAGGGTGCCGAGCAGTTCCTGGGCCGGGAAGGCGTGGTGGCTGCGGGCGTGGCGGGCGAGAAAGTCGCGCAGGCCCCGCGCGGCCGAGTCGAGGCCGGTGCCGCTCGTGGTCGCGAGCCGGGCGGCCGCCGCCGCCTTGACGAACGCGACGTCGGTGAGCACGTTGTCGGAGGCGCCGTCGAGCTCGACCTGCGCGATCGCGCCGACCTCGTCGAGCGCGCCCGTGGGGTCCTGGCGGCGGAGGAGGTTCCGGGCCGTCCGCAGCCCCTCGGGCTCGCCGCCGAATTCCACCGCGGCGATCCGGTCGATCGTGACCCGCGTGGGCTCCGCGGTGCGGGCGTCGCGGATCTCCACGTCGGCCGGGCTCACGGCGACGATCTCGCCGAGGACCTCGGTCTTGTCGGCGAGCCGCACGCGGTCGGGCTCCGCGGCCCGGCCCGCGCCGGTCAGCGCGGCCAGCAGGAGCGCCGCCACGACGCCGCGGGGATGGCGACCGGTTGCCTGGCTCACGATGGGGTCTCCTCGCCGGTCGTGTCGCGGGCCGTCGCCCGCCGGACGTCAGTTCGCCACCGCGGCCGCGGGGGTCGTCCGGGACTGCTCGTCGAGCTCCGCGAACCCGCGCGGGTCCGTCGCGCCCTGCTGCCGCTGGATGTCCTTCAGGAGTGCCTCGTACCGCGCGGCCAGCGCCGGGCCGCCGAGGTCCGGGTAGAGCTTGCGGGTCACGGTGACGGCGGTCGCCGCCTTGGCGAGCAGGTCGCTCGCCTGCTCGGCCGCCACGCCGGGCAGGCGGCCGCGGGCCACGAGGCAGGTCGCCTGGTTGAGCCGGGCGGTGAAGAACAGCTCGCGGCCCCTGATGGCCTTGGCGTCGTGGCCCGAGAAGGCCTGGCGTCCCACCTTGGCGGCGATGCCGCCCCAGCCCCAGATCGGCCCGCCAGCGCGGCCGGAGGCCGCCTCCTCATATGCGGCTTCCGCGGCGGCCGCGTCGGTCGCGGCGAGCGCCGCGGCCTGGGCCTGCAGGATCCCGGCCGCCGCCTCCTGCGCGTCGAGCGAGTTCTGCCGCGCGGCGTCGGCGAGGATCCAGTCGACCTGCCTCCGGGCCTCGTCCCACCGGCCGCGATCGCGGTGGATCGCCGCCAGTTTCAGGCGGATGGAGGGCTCGAAGCGGGCCACGTCGGGATCGTCGCCGGCCTCGAGGAGCTTCCCGTAGACCTCCGCGGCGCGGTCGAGATACCGATCCGCCTGCGGCTTCGACACCACCGCCCCCGTGCCCGTGCCGGAGCCGAGCGTGAGGTAGGTCGTCGCCACCCAGATCCGCGACGAGACCTTCGCATCCCGCTTCTCCACGCCGTCGAGGAACTTCTCGAAGCCGCCCAGGGTCGCCGCGGCCTTCGCACGGGCGGCGGGATCGGCCGCGCCGGCGAGACGCTAGAGCTGCTGCTGGAGCTCGCGGCCCATCGAGAGGTACATCGTCGTGCGCCGCGCGGACTGCTCCGCCGAGCCGGCCGCGCCGGCCAGGTCCTCGAGGCGATCCATCGCCTGCTGCGCCTCGGCGAGCTTGTCGGCCTGGATGAACGCCCGCAGCGCCGCCGTGAGCGTGGTCTCGGCGAACGCCCCCGTGCGGAGCGCCGAATCGGCCTGCGGATCGGCGACGAGGTTCCACGGGCCGACGTCGGGCGCCTCCAGGAAGGTGCCGGCGGCCGCCGCATCGCCGTCCTCGAGCGCGATCTGCGCGCGGGACAACGCTGCGGCCGCCGCGACGCGCGGCGGGGCGATCGCGCCGGCCGGCGCCGTGAGGGCCGTGTCGAGGTAGCCGCGGGCCTTGTCCTTCCACGCGGCCGCTGTCGCCGGCCCGTCGGGCCGGCCCTGCTCGAGCGCCTCGCGCCACAGTGCGGTGCCGGCCCGCGCCAGGAGCGTTGGCCGGCCGGCCGCCGCCGGCGGCAGCGCATCGGCCAGCTCGACGACCGCCGGAGCGTCGCGGGACTCGATCGCCATGGCCATGAGGACTCCCTGCGCCTCGGCCCCCTCCTTCTCGCCGGGCCAGATGCGGGCGATGCTCCGGGCGAGCGACCCGAGCGTGTCGCGGGCGGCCGCGGCCGCCGTCGCGTCGGACGACTTGGCGAGCTGCTGGAACGACGCCAGCGCGATCGTGGCGGCCTGGCGGCTGCCCGCGGCGTTGGGGAATTGCTCGACGAGCTCCAGGCCGGCCTCGCCCGCCTCGGCGTAGCGTGCGGCGTCGTAGAGCAGGTAGGCCCGGGTCGAGCGGGCCTGGTTGAGGGCCGCCTCTGGCGGCGGCTCGACGCCCGGCGGCGGCGCTGCGGCGAGCGCGAGGGCCGCGTCGAATCCCGCCAGGGCCTCGTCGCGCGCCGCGGCCGCGGCGGCCACCGCGGCGGAGGCGTCCCGGCCCTCGGCCGCGAGCCGCTTGGCCTCGGCCTGCTCCCGCTGCATGGTCGCCAGGGCGAGCCTCGCATCCGCGACGATCCCCTCGAAGTCGCGGTCGGCGACGCCGCCGATGTCCTTGCCGAGCGACTCCACGAGTTCGCGGGCCTCGGTCGCGAAGTCGCGGTTGGCCCTGGCGACCTCCAGGGCGAGCTTGCCGGCGGCGGCGGAGAGCGGCCTGGCCCTGGCGGCGTCGGCGGGGGGCAGGGCCGCGGCCTGCGCCGTGAGCATCTCGGCGGCCCGGTACTTGAGCGCCAGGCGGTCGGCCTCCGGCACCTCGCGGAGCAGCTTCTGCGGGTCGATCACGAACGCGCGCAGCCGCTCGTCGAAGGCGTCGAGGGTCTTCTCGGCGAGCCAGCACTCCAGCGACGTGGTGAGGGCCTTGACGCGGAGCAGCACGGCCAGCGCCGACGTGCCGTCCATCGCCACCAGCGGCTGCAGCGTCTCGACCGCCTGCTTCCGCTTGCCCAGGAGGGCCAGGTTGCGGCCCTCGTGGCAGCGGGCCATCGCGCCGCCGCCGAGCTGCGGATACTTTTCGGCGAGCTCCTTGAAGCGTGCGGTGGAGTCTTCGAGCGCCGCCTTCCAGCCCGGTGACCCGTCGTCGAACGCCTTGGCCTTCTCGAAGCAGGCGTTCGCCACCATCAGTCGCGTCTGCACGAGCCTGCCCTGCAGCGCCGCGACGTCGGCCTCGAGCCGCTCGAGCTCCTTGGCCGTCGCAGGATCGAGTCGGGCGGGTTTTGGGGGCCGCTTGGCCCCTTCGGCGGCGGGCTCCGCCGGCTTGAGGGCCGCGACCCTCGCCTTCGCCTCGCGCCACTCCTTGATCACCGCGTCCTCGGCGTTGTCGACCCGCGTGACCTCCTCGTCGGGCTTCACCTTCCCGTCGAGCGCCCGGATCGCCTCGTCGAACGACGCGACGGCATCCTTCCGCAGCGCCGCCTCGTCGGCACCGGGCCGCCTGGCCTGCTCCAGTCGCAGCCGTCCGCGCTCGACGAGCAGGGAGCCCTTCTGCGAGTAGGCGTCGATCGCCCGGCGGCCCTGGGGCGTGGCGGCGAGAAACTCGTCGAACTGCCGGCGGGCCTCGTCGAACCGGGCCGCGCGGCGCGTGGCGTCGGCCTCTGCGCGGCCGAGGCTCACCAGGGCCTGCCCGCGGCGGAGCGGAACCTCGGCCTTCAGGTCGGCCGCCGCGGCGGGATCGGCCGCCACCCGGTCGAGCACCCAGAGCGCGACGTCGGGCATGGTCCGCGCGTCGAGCTGCTCGAGCAGGGCCCGCGTGGCCGCATCGGCGGCGGTCTCGGCCGCACGGGCCGGGACCGCGGTGGCCGCCGGGACCGCCAGGAGGGCCACGAGCGTCAGCCCGGGTCCGAGCCTCCGCGCCGCGCCGCGTCGGCGAGACTCCGGCAGAACGGCGCGGGACGTCATGGCACGCTCGACCTCGGACACCCCCTCGATTGTGCGGGCCCGCGCGGCCATCGTCAAACACGCGGGCCGCGGCATCGCCGGGGCGTCAGCCGGCCGCGTCCGGTCGTCCACCGTCGCGCGATGGCGCCACGAGCCAGGCGGGCAGCCGGCCGGCGGGCGGCAGCGTCACGACCTTGGCGGAGCGGATTCCCGGGCAGGCCAGCACGGCCGCGACCGCCTCGGGCGACGGCGGCTGGTCGAGGCTCAGCACGCCGATCGCGTCGCCGCCCGGCGCGGCGCGGCCGACCGTCATCTGCGCGATGTTGATCCCCAGCCCGCCGAACGCCGTGCCCACGCGGCCGATGATCCCCGGCACGTCCTGGTGGGTGAACACGAACAGGATGCCGTCGAGATAGGCCTCGAGCCGATGGCCCTCGAGCTGCACGAGCCGCGGCATGGACCGGCCAAAGAGCGTGCCCGCGGCGCGGTGCACGCGGTCGGCCGTCACCAGGTCGACGCCCACGACCGAGCTGAACGCGCCGGGGTCGGTGCGGCTGTGCTCGACGATGTCGATGCCCCGCTCCCGGAGGAGCACCTCGGCGTTGACGATGTTGACCTCCTCGATGGCGTGCTCCAGGAGCCCCGCCGCGAAGGCCGCCGTCACCAGCCGCGTGTTGCGGGAGGCGATCTCGCCGCGATAGGCGATCGAGCACGACCGCGGGCCGCCCTCGTCGAGCTGGGCCAGCAGCAGCCCCAGCCGCCAGGCGAGGTCGAGGAACCCGCGCACGGCCTCCAGCTCCGCGGGGTCGATGGCCGCCGAGTTGACGGCATGGCGGATCGTGCCCGAGGTGAGGAAGTCG
>JBJTIV010000112.1:0-2664 GCA_046095145.1 Planctomycetaceae bacterium | reverse complement strand
GGTCAGGGCCGCGGCCGTGAAGGGCTTGGCGAGGTAGTCGTCGATCCCCGCCTGCCGCGCCAGCGCGATCCGCTCCTGCTCGTGCTCCGTCGAGATCATCAGGATCGGCAGGCCGCGGTAGGCGGGCTCGCGGCGGAGCTGGCGCACCAGTTCGATGCCGTCCATCTCCGGCATGTGCCAGTTGACCGTGATCACGTCGGGGCGGCCGGAGGCGGCGAGCGCCGCCAGGGCCTCCCGTCCGTTGGCCGCCTCGGCGCAGTCGAACTTCAGCTCCGCGAGCGTTCGCGCGACGATGCTCCGGCTCGGCTTGGAATCGTCGACCACGAGCGCCCGCACGACGGGATCCTCCCTGTCCCGACCGGCCGTCCGGCCGGTCACGCTGCCCCGATCACTTCCGCTTGTATTCCTCGACGAGCCGCTGCAGTCCCTGCGCCATCCGCGCGAGCTCCTGCGACGAGACCTGCGTGTTGGAGGCACCTTCCGCGGTGCTCTGCGCCGCCTGGGCCACCTGCACGATGTTCTCGGCGATCTCCGAGGTCCCCGTGGTGGCCTCCGTGATGTTGCGGCTGATCTCGCCGGTGGTCACCGACTGCTCCTCGACCGCGGCCGCGATCCTGGTCTGCAGGCTGTCGATCTGCTCGATCACCGTGCCGATCTCGGCGATCGCCTCGACCGCCCGCTGGGTGTCGCCCTGCATCGACTCGATGCGGCCGCCGATCTCCTCGGTCGCCTTGGCCGTGTCCCGGGCCAGTTCCTTGACCTCGCTCGCCACCACGGCGAAGCCCTTGCCCGCCTCGCCGGCTCGTGCCGCCTCGATCGTGGCGTTGAGGGCGAGCAGGTTCGTCTGCTCGGCGATCGAGGTGATGACCTTGATCACCGCGCCGATCTCCTGGCTCGAGCGGCCAAGCGCCGCCATGGTGCCCGAAGTGGCCGAGGCCATCTCCACCGCCTTGCGGGCGGTCGTCGCCGCATCCTGCGCATTCCTGGCGATCTCGTGGATGCTCGCCACCAGGTTGTCGATCGAGCCCGACACCGTGCGGGTGTTGCCGCTCACCTGCTCGGCGGCCGCCGACACCAGGTTGGCCTGGGCCGTGGTCTGCTCCGCCGCCGCGCTCATCTGCTGGCTGACGCTGGTGAGTTCTTCCGACGAACTCGCCAGCGCGTGGGTGTTGTCCACGATGCCCCCGACGAGCGCGGCCTGCCGCTTGGCCTCGCGGGTCAGCCGGCGGGCGATCAGCGTCGACACGCCGAGCACCGCGGCCGCCGTGAGCCCGAACACGGTCAGTCCCATGCGGAGCAGGCGGCGAACCGGCGCGAAGATCTCGGCGGTGTCGATCTCCGACACGAGCGCCCAGCGGACGTCGGGGTGGCTGCCCGACGGATCGTGGAAGACGGTCACCGGCCGCCAGGCCGCGAGCGAGGGGCGGTTGCGGTAGTCGAGCATCTCGGCGACGCCGGCCTTGCCGTCGTCGAGCGCGCCACGGACCGCCGGCGTGTCGACCTTGAGTTCCGGGTTGATGATCGTGGTCTTGAGCCCGAGGTCCTTCGCAAACCGCGAGTTGCTGCGGAAGAGCCGGTCGGACCCGATCGCATATGTCTCGCCCGTGTCCCCCATGCCCGTGGTCTCGCCGATGATCTCGTCGGCCTTGTCGATCGACACCTGGAAGATCACGACGCCCAGCACCTTGCGGCCGTCGAACATCGGGGCCGCGAGGAAACTGGCCGGCTCGTCGTAGGAGGGCAGATAGCGGGCGAACGGCCCGAAGCCGAGCGCATCGCGACGGCCGGCCGACACCGCCTGCTGGAAGGCCTGGCCGAGGCTCGACGCGGCCAACGGACCTTCGCGAAGCGAGGCCCCCAGGTCGGCCTCCTTGCTCACGGAGTAGACCACGGTGCCGGTCTGGGCATCGACCAGGAACACGTCGTACAAATCGTACTTCTGGCACAGGCTGCGGAAGAACGGATGGAAGTTCGCATGGGCCTTCGTGTACGCCGAGGCGTCGCCGGCCGCGTCGAGGGCGGCCTTGGCGCCGAGCGGATGGTCGTTGCGGCGGATGTAGAGGTACTGGAGGTAGGCGGAGTCGTCGCCGAGCGAGTCGCAGAGGACCTTCACGTCGCCCACCGTGCCCGCGCGGCGGCGGAACTCGGCCGCGAACTCCCCGGTGTAGAACGATTCCAGTTCCCGTCGGGCGTCGAGGAGCGCCGCATCGTCGATCGTGTCATCCTGGCGGATCGAGGCCAGGCCTGTCCGCAGGCTGGTGAGCGCCTCGCGGGCGACCCTGCCCTCGGCGAGCACCATGAGTTCTCGGCGCATGGTCTCGAAGTAGCGCTCGACGGATTTGGCGGTCACGGCGTTCAGCGCGTCGAGCTGCTTGAAGGCCTGGCCCCGCAGCACCGCCGACGACGTGCGGTAGCTCGTCATCCCCATGAAGGCCATCGGGATCAGTGACACGCCCAGCAGCGCCAGCAGCAGGGGATTGGTGAGGAACGAGCGCCAGCCGCCGGACACGCCGGCGGAATCACGGTCTGCCATGAAAAACTCCCTGCCTCTCGGATGCCTGCGGCCGCGGCGGGAACCGATCAGGCCGGCGGCCCGCTGGCCGGCGTGTTCGCCGCTCCGGGGCGGCTTGTGCATCTCGTCGATCCGGAGCGCATGATTCATTC
>JBJTIV010000111.1:0-5757 GCA_046095145.1 Planctomycetaceae bacterium | reverse complement strand
CCCGTCAGCCCCGCACCAAGAATCGCTATCGTCTTCGTCCTCACGGGCTCCACCACAGCTGCCGCATCGCGTGCGGCGTGCGATGCCTCGGACCTTGCGCCGCCGAACGCGTTCGTCGCAGATTACCAACGGCACGACGGGAAGTGTGATCCGCCCAGCGGGTCGAGACTCCAGCGGGCCCACATGCTCGGTCCCGCGACACACGTTTCTCGAGAGCCATCTAGCCTTGAACGCGGAACAGGCCCGCCTTGTCCTCGGCCGGGATCGGCAACGAATCCACCATCGCAACCACTCGCCGACGGGTATGGGCGGCGTTGATGCGTGGCCACCACGCATGGATCGGTATGAAGGACTTTTCCCCGTATCCGTCGATCATCACGAACCGCTCTTCCTGCCCCTCCCTCACCGCCAAAACGAGGTTGAAGCCGTGCAGTTTGCCGATCACCACCCCGTAATGCAGCAGTTCGGCAAGGAACTGCCGGAGCTTGGCTCGGGTGTGCGGGGTGAGTCCCTCACGGAGCGTCAGCGCGGAAAGAGTCGGAGCGAGACCGCCATCATGGCCGACGAGCTTCTCTACCATCACGCCGAGGCCCATGTCGGTCTCGACAACTCCGGCCGGGGCCTGCAGGACCGGAACCCCCCGCGGGTGCCGGACGGCAAGCGCCAGGTGTTCGGAGATTTCCCGCCGGAAGCTCACGTAGGGTCCGTAACGCCGGAGCCGCTGGCGCAACGGCGCCCGGCGGCCCCAGCGAGCCTCGACGACCTCGGGCTTCCACACCTTGATCAACAGGCCGCCGTCGTGCGGGTGCTGATAGACAAAGCGTTTGTGGCCTTGGGCAATCGGATCGCAGGCTCGTAACTCGATCATGCGAGGGATCCACCCCCGAAACACGCGCGACGGCACCATCGCCGACAGCGACTGCTCGATCGCCGAGAGAATAGGCCCGACGCCGCCGAGTCGGCAAGCGTGGGCCGGGTATCGCGTCAGGCGTGCGGGCGGACAGGCAGGGACTTCATCACCCGAGCCCTGACACGATCGAGCTTGCGGTCATTGAGCCATCGGCTCCAGCGATGCACTGGAAAAAACGCCTTCTCGCCAAACCCGTCGATGCAGACGCACTCGGGCCCGCCGGTGCGGCACTCGGTGTACGCGATGTTGGCGGCATGCACGTCACCCACCACCACGTGGTCCGTGCGGCATCTTCGCCAAAAAGACTCGAGGGCGGCCTCTTGCTCGGGCCCGAAGGCATTGGTTCGGACGAGTTCGTGGACCGTCGGCGCCAACTCACCCCGGGCATCCACGATCCGCTCCACCAGCATGCCCAGTCCCTCGGTGGTCGGCACGAAACCGAACACATGAGCGATCGGCAGCCGGTAGCCGACCTGCCAGTGCCGCATCCGGCTTTGGATCAGGAACTCCTCGATTTCCCGCTTCGCGGCCGCCTGGCAGCCGGGATACCGCAGATTCTGAAACCTGTTCCTGATCAGAAACAGACCTCGTGGATCGACGAGGTCCGGCCGGATCGTCTTGAGCACGAGCCCGGGGAACTGCGGGAGCACGCGGATGTTCCGCATGTTGCCCCGCCGCAGCGGCGGGATGGCGGTGAGGTCGATGACCTCGGAATGCAGCATCGAAGGCGGCTCTGGCATCGGCGATCGTACCGGGCGACGTGGACGGCGGCAGATGCAGGCCGCCGGCGGTGCACCGCACAGCGATCATGTGTACCACGGCCGTGCCCGCCGCGACAGCGCGTCGCGGCCATCAGGCCACGCAGGCCCGCCTGGTTCACAGGGTGCGGATGACGGCGTGTCGATGGACCAGCCGACACGATTCTTGCCGGCGCTCTGCGAGTGCGCCTACACTCCGGCCCCCATGTGGTTGTCCGCACACACGCCAGGAATTCTATGACCACCGCCCGCTCGTGGTGTTCCAGCGTCTGCTCGCTTGTCGCCTGCGTTCTCGCCACGGCGGCCACCGCCGTGGCGGCGGAGCCGGAGTTCACGCCGGTGGCGTCGGGCGTCCGTTACCGGAAGATCGGCACGTACGACAAGGCCCGCCTCGCCGAGATCCTCGACCGCGGCCTCGACACGTTCATGGGGGGCTTCGACCCTTCGCAGGGCTCGACCATGAAGTCGACCGACTTCAAGGCGAAGTTCGCCGCGCCGCGATACGGCGTGACGCTCTACGAGGTCCAGTTCGACTCCGTGGTCCCCGAATGGGACAACCAGCCGGCCCTCGGCAGCGGCCTGCTGGCCATTCCTGAGGACGACTCGACGACTCACCCGCTCGTCAGCTACCAGCACGGCACGGTGTTCGGCCGCGACCAGGTGCCTTCCCGGCCCGACAACTCCTACGAGACGCAACTGGCCCTGGCCGCGTTCGCCGGCCAAGGTTACGTCGTGATCGGCGCCGACTATTTCGGCCTGGGTGCGTCTCGGCTGCCCAACTGCTTCATCGTGGCGCGGGGCACGACGCAGTCGATGCTCGACCACTACCGCGCGTCGCAGGCGGTGCTCGACTCGATCGGGCAGTCCACGCCGCAGTTGTTCGTCTGGGGGTGGTCGCAGGGGGGCTGGTCGACGATGCAGTTCCTGCGTCGGCTGGAGACGCTCGGCATCCCGGTCACCGCGGCCGCGACGGTGAGCGCGCCGGTCGCTCTCGCGGCGGCCTTCCGGCGGCCGATCGCCAATCCGCGGCCCCAGGATGCCGCCTGGATCAAGGGCTGCATCAGCAACATGCTCTGGTCGCAGGAGGAGTACGCCCGGCTCCCCGGCCTCGCGGCCTCGGCGATCAAGCCGGAGCACCTCGCCGCCTCGCGAAAGTTTTTCAACGGGGAGCTTTCCTGGCCGGAGTACGACGCCTCGGTGCCCGGCGGCGTGACGGGGCTCCTGCAGCCGGCGTTCATCGCGGGGGCGGAGACCGGCCGCGGCCGGTTCTGGGATCTGCTCGAGGAGGCGGGAGCCTACCGCTGGAAGATCAAGACGCCGCTGCGGGCCTACGGCGGCGACGCCGACGAGGCGATCCCGCCGGCGGTGTCACGCATGGTGTTCGACTTCAGCACGATGCTCGGCAGCCCCGAGGTGCAGTTTTTCTCGGCGGGCGAACGGGCCGATCACCGCGCCTCGTACGTGTCGGCGACGCTCGCGGTGAAGCCATGGTTCGACGGCTTCGTGAAGCCGGCGACGGCAGCCCCGGCCGGACGGTGACAGGCCGCCATCGGCCTGCCGCACATATGTTCGAAGGCGTAGGCGGCGCAGGGAATCAGGCGTTCACGACCGATCTCGTGCAGCCATTTTTCCGCCCCGATCGCCGCGAGGTGGATCACGGCCAGTCCGATCACCGGCGGCCAGTCGGCCCCGGGATAGGACCGCCGAGACCGTGCGGCGTTCTCGCTCTGGCTAGTCAGGCACCGATGTGGTGCCGGGGTGTCCAACACGTTGCGAGCGTTACGCGTCGCCAGGCACGTCTTCCGACGCCGGAGTCACGAATCGGAACCGCTCGCCAAGAACCACGACCACCGCTCCGTAGACCGCCGCGGTCGCGGCGACCGCGGCGAGCACCCGGAGTCCGTCACCCGGCAGGATCGATCCAACCCAGGCCGCGATCGCCCCTCCAGTCAGGGCCCGGACGGCCGTGATCCAGGGAAACCTGCTGCCGGAGATGGACACGCCGCCCATGAGGCACCCCAGCGCGGTGGCGACGGCCAGGGCGGCGGCCACGATGGCATAGGCCTCGATCGGCTGGCGACCCGCGGCGGCAAACCGAGCGGCGATCACCGGAATCCGCCATGCGTAGACTGCCGCGGCCACCGCCGCCAGCGCGGTGAGTCCGAGCACGAATACCGCGCGTTCGCCGTATCCCCCGGCGATGCCACGGCCGCTGGCGGCGAGCATACGGAAGGCCACGGCCACGAGCAGGAAGCCGGCGGTGCGACCCGCTGCGGCGAACGATGAACCGAGCAGGAACTCCACGAGCCCCGGTGCCAGCGGCACCATTGCGACCGTCACGCCGGCGGCGAGCACAGCCATCCGCAGATACGGCTCAACCAAAGCACCGCGCGTGGCCGCCGTGTGACGACGAAGGCCGGCCGCGATCGACCGCAGCATGACGCTCGACGAACTCTGGAAGAGCGTCGATGGCAGCAGGCATATATTCTGCGCGGCTGCATAGAGCCCGGCTGCCGACGGGTCCGGCTGAAAATACTTCACGGCGAGCAGGTCCATCTGATTGAGCACGCGCATCGCGCAACTCGCCCCGGCGAGGACCCCGGTGTGACGGAAGACCGTGATGAAGGACATCCGAGCCGCGTTGATGACGCGGACACCGCTCGCCAGTCGCCCGGCGCCGGTGCGCACGACCTCCGCCACAGACACCGCCGCCGCCGCCCCGAGGACGCCCCAGCCGGCCTCCAGCAGGCCGATCGCGCACATGAGGCGACAGAGCCAATAGCCGCAGCCCACCATCGCTGCCGCCCCATGCCGTCCCTGGCCCGTGAGGATCAGGGTATAGATGTGGCCGCACGTCGTGAACGGCAGCCCACACGCCAGCACCCGAAGTGTCCGGCAGAGTTCGGGCGCTCCGAACGCCCGGGAGAAGAACGGCGCACATGCTGCCAGAACCATGCCGCAGGCCCCGCCACCGATGACTGCCAGGACGAGCATCGTCCGCGCGTAGCGTCGACCATGGTCGTGCCCCGCGACCATCCGGACCGTGCCCGGGCCGATGAAGATGCCGAGGATGTCCCCGCACCACTGCGCGAGCAAGAAGGCCACCGAGTAGACACCGTAGTCGACCGAGCCGAGTCTTCGCGAGAGATAGCCAAAGACGGCGAAGCCGCACCCGAGGTTGATCAGGTCGGCCGTCACTTGCAGGATGATGCCAGACGTGACTCCGGACGGCTTCATGGATGCGATTCTGCGGAGTCAGGCAATACGCCCAGAAGTACGCAAGTCCCAGCGACATCGGCCGCCGAGCAGCCTCACGGGGCCCAACGGCGAGCAGTGAAAATATCGTCAGCGAAGCATACTGACGGTATTCAGATGCGGAAACCCATTGAGCCCGGCCGCGACCAGTTGCCGACTCGGAGTCGGGAAAGGCTGGCTTGATGGTCAAAGCCTCAGCGAGTAACCCGTGCCAACACACGTCGAGTATGACCGTCGATTCGATCCCGTGGAACGAGTCGCTCGACGGGTTGATCATCGGCCATCATTGCTCCCAGCGATCGGCATGTTCGGCCTGACATACACGACATAGGGTCCATACCGTGCGGTGGCCATCGGCACGAGGGGGCGGGCCCACTGCTCGCGGGCGACGACGGGCACGACATTCCGTCGATATCCCATCCGTTGCAGGAGGCCATCCAACGGATGGATGCCCGCGGCTTCATCATGAATGACGTAGTCGTAATCCAGCGACCCCGCTATTTCTTCGTTCGTACGCTGGTCGTACGGCCCCCAGTACGACCAACCGCGGGCCCGCGCTGCATAGTACAGGCTCCACGAATCCAGCAGCACACGAGTTCCCGCTCCGGCGTCGAGTCCATCGACGAGCCGCAGAGCCGCGGCGGGATCACGCTGCTCCCACTCGAGCGCGGCGATCGCCGTTCGGACGCAGATGCTGATCCCTCCGCTCCACAGCAGCAACAACGCCGACAGCCAGACCAACGGGTTGCCGGACGCGGAACGCGGCGCTCGGGGGCGAGCCCAAACGTCTGCAGCCAACGCGACGCCATACGAGAAATACGGCACGAGATAGAC
>JBJTIV010000110.1:0-4430 GCA_046095145.1 Planctomycetaceae bacterium | reverse complement strand
AGGGGATGGCCGCACGTGCCGAGAGTCCCGTCGAGAGGAGGAAAAATCTCAGGCGGTCTCGCCCAACCACCCGGAGTCCCGTCGCTACCGCTCCGGGCTTGGATTCGCGGCACCTTGCGCCAGGCCCGGAGGGCCGGGTTGATACCAGCCGGCGCATGCCGGCCAAGCCCGGGGCGGCAGGATGCCGAGCCCGGGCGTACAGGATCGGGCCGGGTTGATACCAGCCGGCAGATGCCGGCCAAGGCACGTTCGGCAGGATGCCGAGACGTGCCGTGATCACAGTCCCGTCGCTGCCGCTCCGGGCTTGGCAGCGGGACGGCACGCATGGCGTGCGTCGGCCGTGGCCCTGTGGCGGGCGTGAGCGCCGGGATAAACTCGGGGCGATGTCGGACGGTGTCCGACGCGTGTTGTGGCTCCGGAACCATCCGCCTCGTGACGCCCGCCCGCAAGGATTCGCCCGCCGCCACCCCGAAGGCCGACCGTGCGCGGGA
This sequence comes from Planctomycetaceae bacterium, assembly GCA_046095145.1. GTDB lineage: Bacteria > Planctomycetota > Planctomycetia > Pirellulales > UBA1268 > QWPN01. Next base: position 3,939 of record JBJTIV010000110.1, on the reverse strand, counting down.
CCTCGCCCTCGCCGCGGCCCGCGTGGCCGAGGAGACGCGGGGCACCGACATCAGCGTGCTCGACCTCCGCGAGCTCACGGACGTGGTCGACTACTTCGTGGTGGCCACCGGCTCGAGCCGCCGCCAGATGCACGCCATGGCCGACGAGATCGAGAAGGTCGTGAAGCACGAACTCCGCGACCGGAAGCGCGGCGGCGAGGGCTACGAGGAAGGCCGCTGGATCGTGCTCGACTACGGCGACGTGATGGTGCACCTGTTCGACGCCGAGTCCCGCGGCTACTGGGATCTCGAGCACCTCTGGAGCGATGCCAAGCGGGTCTCGGTGCCCGCGGCGGGGGCGGCCGCGCGATGAGCGACGACGACGGCCAATCCGGGCCGCCGCCGGGCGGTCGGGTCGATTTCCGGGCGGCGCTGCGGGACTGCTTCCGGGCGGCGCTCGAGGGTCTGGCCGCCGACGGCGTGCTGGCGCTGACCCCCGACGAGCTGCCCGCGCTCCTCGACCAGGTGCGGCAGACGGCCGACGCGAAGTTCGGCGACTACTCGGGCACGATGGCGATGGCGCTGGCCAAGCGGGCCGGCCGCAAGCCCCGCGACCTGGCCGCCGAGATCGCCGCGCGGCTGGCGCGGGCCCCGGGCTACGCCGACCTCTTCGCGCCCCCGGGGGATCCGGTCGGGCCGGGGTTCATCAACGTGCGCGTCCGCGACGACGCCCTCGCCGTGGCCGTGGCCCGGGCCGTCGCCGACCCGCGGCTCGGCGTGCGCGGCACGGCCGCGCCCGAGACGATCATCGTCGATTTCAGCTCGCCCAACGTGGCCAAGCCGATGCACGTGGGCCACATCCGCTCGACCGTGATCGGCGACGCGCTCGCCCGGATCCTCAGGTTCCGCGGCCACGAGGTGATCACCGACAACCACCTCGGCGACTGGGGCACGCAGTTCGGCATGATCCTCTGGGGCTGGAAGCGGTGCCGCGATGACGCGGCCTTCGCCGCCGACCCCACGGCTGAACTCGGCCGGCTCTACCGGCTCGTGCGGAAGGTGGCCGACGCCAAGCCCGAGGAACTGGCCGCGGATCCCGCGGCCGCGGCGCTCGCCGCGCGGCATCCCGCCGCGGCGCGGGAGGTGCTCGCCGAGACGGCGAAGCTCCACGAGGGCGATGCCGAGAACCGCGCGCTGTGGGAGCGGTTCATGCCGGTCTGCCGCGCCGAGATCGACCGGATCTACGCCCGGCTCCACGTCACGTTCGACCACTGGCTGGGCGAGAGCTTTTTCCAGCCGCTGCTGGCCGCCACGGTGGACGACCTGATGGGCAGGGATCTGGCGCAGGAGAGCCGCGGGGCGATCGGCGTCTTTCTCCGCGGTGACGACGCCCCGCCGCTGCTCATCCGCAAGGCCGACGGGGCCTTCCTCTACGCCACGACCGATCTGGCCACGATCCGCTGGCGGCTGGAGCACTGGCGGCCCGACCGCATCCTCTACGTGGTCGACCACCGCCAGAGCGAGCACTTCGAGCAGGTGTTCGAGACCGCCCGGCGCTGGGGGCTGCCCGGCATCGCCGACGTGGATCTCGTGCACGTCGGCTTCGGCACCGTGCTCGGCGAGGACGGCAAGCCCTTCAAGACCCGCGCCGGCGACACCGTGGGCCTCGAGGCCCTGCTCGACGAGGGCGTGGAGCGGGCCCGGCAGGTGATCGAGTCGGGCGCCGAGGGGCGGGCCGCCCTGTCGACCGAGGACCGTCGTCACGTGGCCGAGACCGTGGGCATCGGCGCGATCAAGTACGCCGACCTCTCGCAGAACCGCACCACCGACTACGTCTTCAGCTTCGACAAGATGCTCCAGCTCACGGGCAACACCGCGGCCTACATGCAGTACGCCGTGGCGCGCGTGGAGGGCATCTTCGCGAAGGGGGGCGTCGACCGGGAGGCGCTGCGGGCCGCGACCACGGAGGTGCGACTGGCCGACCCCGCCGAGCGGGCCCTGGCGCTCGACCTCCTGCGCTTCGGCGAGGTGCTCGAGGACGTGGAGGCCGACTACCGCCCCAACCTGCTCACGACCTGGCTCTACGAGCTCGCGGGCCGCTACTCGTCGTTCTACGACACGCTGCCGGTGCTCAAGGCCGACGGTCCGGAGCGCGCCAGTCGCCTCGCCCTCTGCGACCTGACCGGCCGCGTGCTCCGCAAGGGCCTCGACCTGCTCGGCATCGGCACCGTGGAGCGCATGTGATGCGGCTGCGACCGGTTCGGAAATCCATGCGCGCGAGTGTGTCCCAGGTGCGCCCACCCGGCCCCGGGCTGCCCACACCCTCTCGCCGGACGCTCGCTGCGCCCATCCTGGGCTTCACTCGCTCGGAGACGTCGTCGCTCCGACATCCTGTCTGCGCGAGACGTCTACGCCGTCTCGAGGGGATGGGCAGCCCCAGGACTTTCCTGAACCGGTCGAGGAGGGCGACGGGGTTGCCCGTGCCCGTGAGCCGGCGTAGGTGGCCAGCGCAGCCCGGAGGGCGAGAGCGCAGCCACCTCCGAGTGAGCGGAGGGCAGGGATGCCCGAAGCGAACGTCCGGCGAGGGGGCATGGGCGGCCGCGTCGCCCGTTGGGCCCATTGGCCTCAGGACGACCGAGCCGATCGCCGGCAAGCACACCGCTCCAGCCCCGATGGAGCATCACGGCAGCCACGCATGAAACGCGCACTCGAAAACATCCGCAATATCGGCATCGTGGCGCACATCGACGCCGGCAAGACCACGCTCACGGAGCGGCTGCTCTTTTTCACGAAAACCAGCCACCGGCTCGGCGAGGTGGACCGCGGCACCACGATCACCGACTTCGACCCCGAGGAGCAGGAGCGGGGGATCACGATCTATTCGGCGGCGGTGTCGTTCCGCTGGCGGGACGTGACCGTGAACCTCATCGACACGCCCGGCCACGTCGACTTCACGGCCGAGGTGGAGCGGAGCCTGCGGGTGCTCGACGGGGCGGTCGTGGTGTTCTCGGCGCGGGAGGGGGTGGAGGCCCAGAGCGAGACGGTGTGGCGGCAGGCCGACAGGTACGGCGTGCCGCGGGTGGCGCTCGTCAACAAGCTCGATCGCGAGGGGGCCGACTTCTTCGGCACCGTGGACCAGATCGAGAAGCGGCTGGGGGCGAAGCCGCTCGTGCTGCAGGTGCCGCTGGGCCTCGGGCCGCCCCACGTGAAGGATCCGTTCCGCGGGATCGTGGACCTGGTCGAGATGCGGCTGCTCACGTTTCCCCCCAAGGACGAGGCGCTCGCGGGCGGCGCGGCGTTCGTGGCCGTGACCGCGGGGCCGGTCCCGGCGGAGCTCGCCGACGTGGCGGGTGAATATCGCGAGCACCTCGTCTCCACGCTCTTCGACCTTTCCGACGAGGTGGCCGAGCTCGTGATGGCCGAGGCCGAGATCCCGCCGGAGGTGCTGCGGAAGGCGATCCGCAGGGCCACGATCGCCCGGCAGGTGGTGCCGGTGCTCGCGGCATCGGCCCTCGACTGCATCGGCGTGCAGCCGGTGCTCGACGCGGTGGCCTGGTATCTGCCCAGCCCGGCCGACGTGCCGCCGGTGGAGGGCCTCGATCCGACGAAGAAGACTCCCACGACGATCGTGCGGAAGGCCGACCCCGCGGAGCCGTTCTGCGGCCTGGTGTTCAAGATCATCGCCGAGAAGCATGGCGACCTGTATTTCGTGCGCGTCTACTCGGGCACGCTCAAGGCGGGCAGCCGGGCCTGGAACCCGCTCAAGCAGAAGAAGGAGAACGTCGCGCAGCTGTGGCACGTGCAGGCCGACCGCCGCGAGCAGGTCCCGGAGGCCCTCGCCGGCGACATCGTGGGCGTGATCGGACCGCGGGCGAGCGTGACGGGCGACACGCTCTGCGACTCGGCCGCGCCGATCCTGCTCGAGCAGATCCAGTTTCCCGAGACCGTGATCTCGATGGC
>JBJTIV010000109.1:0-6679 GCA_046095145.1 Planctomycetaceae bacterium | reverse complement strand
CGGCACAGGCGGCGCGTCCGGTGACTGGTACGAGGGCGACTTCAACTACGACGGCCAGGTCAACTCCAGCGACATCACGCTCCTCAACAGCACCGGGCTGTATGGTGCCGGCTCCTACCTGCCCGCCGCAGGCGGTGCGCTCGCGGCGGTGCCCGGTCCGGCGTCGATGGTCGCGGTTCCCGAGCCGTCGACGTGGGGATTGGCCATGGCCGCGGTCGCCATCCTGGTGGGCGGCGGCATCGCATCATCCCCCTCTGCTGCCGGGAGAGGACGGCGATGAGGGTGCGGACGTCGTCGTATCGCCGACGGCCTCACCCCTGTCCGAGCAGCCAGGCGAGCAGCCCCTTCTGAACGTGCATCCGCGCGGCCGCCTCCTCCACCACGATGCTCTGCGGTCCGTCGATCACGCCGGCGGTCACCTCCTCGCCGCGGCGGGCGGGCAGGCAGTGCATGAACAGGGCGTCCGGGCAGCGGGCCATGAGCTTCTCGTTGACCTGGTAGGGCGCGAAGGCCTGCAGCCGCGCGGCCCGCTCCTGCTCCTGCCCCATGCTCGTCCACACGTCGGTGTACACGACCGCCGCACCCGTGACCGCGGCCACCGGGTCGGTCGTCTCCTCGATGCGGGCGGCGGGCAGAATCTTGCCGAGGTGGCCGCGGAAGGCCGGGTCGAACTGGTATGCCTGAGGAGCCGCCAGCACGAACCGCATGCCGAGCAGGCCGGAGACCACGGCCAGCGAACGGGCCACGTTGTTGCCGTCGCCCACGAAGGCGAACGTGAGCCCCGCCACCCCGCCCAGCCGTTCGCGCAGCACGTAGAGATCCGCGAGCGCCTGGCAGGGGTGGGTGTAGTCGGACAGGCCGTTGATGACCGGCACCCCGGCCACTTCGGCGAGCCGCTCGATCGTGGCGTGGGCCTTCGAGCGGCAGACGATGGCGTCGACGTATTCGCCGAGCACGCGACCGAAGTCGGCGATGCTCTCCCGCGATGACGCGAAGCCGGTGTCGGCGCCGAGGAACAGGCTCGTGCCGCCGAGGTGGGCCATCGCCGCCTCGAAGCTCACCCGCGTCCGCAGGCTCGGCTTCTCGAACACCAGCGCCAGCACCCGTCCGGACAGGAGCGGCTCCCGCCGGCCCGCCGCGAGCTGCCGCTCGAGGTCGCGCGAGACGGCGAACACGGCCTCGATCTCGGCCGCCGTCAGGTCCTCGGGAACGACGACGTGGCGCATGGGGCGACTCACGACCTCGCGGCGACCTCGACGATGGCGTCGGCGAGCCGATCGCAGCCGTCGTGCACCTCCGCCTCCGAGAGCGTCATCGCCGGGAGCAGGCGGATCACGCGGCCCTGCGTGCAGTTGACGAGCAGCCGGCGGTCGAGGCAGGCCTGCACCACCGGCGCCCCGTCGATCGCCAGCTCGACGCCGATCATCATGCCCATGACCCGCACGTCGCGGACGGCCTCGCAGCGCTCCCGGAGCTCGAGGAGCCGCTCACGGAACACGCCCGCGATCCGGTCCACGTGGTCGAGCAGGCCCTCCTCCTCGATCATGCGGATCGCCGCGATGCCCGCGGCGGCCGCGAGCGGATTGCCGCCGAAGGTGGCCGCGTGCATGCCGGGCCGCAGGTGCGTCGCCAGCTCGGCCGTGGTGAGCATGGCGCCGCCGGCGACGCCGGCGCAAAGGCTCTTGGCCAGCGTGATCACGTCGGGCGTGACGCCGAAGTGCTGGTAGCCGAACCATTTTCCGGTCCGGCCGCAGCCGCACTGCACCTCGTCGAACACGAGCAGGAGGTCCCGCTCGTCGCAGATCCGCCGCAGGCCCTCCAGGAATCCGGCGGGCGCGGGCACCACGCCCCCCTCCCCGAGGATCGGCTCCACGAGGATGCCGCCGGTCTGGTCGTCGACGAGCCGCTCGACCGCCTCGAGGTCGCCGTGCGGGGCGTAGTGGAAGCCGGCCAGCATCGGACCCAGGCCCTCGTGGTACTTGGGCTGCGCCGTGGCCGTCACGCTCCCCATCGTGCGGCCGTGGAAGCCGCCGCGGAAGGTCACGATCTTGTACTTCCGGCCCTCGGTCCGCAGCCTCACGAGCTTGATCGCCGCCTCGTTGGCCTCGGTGCCCGAGTTGCAGAAGAAGGCCTGGCCGCCGAACGACCGCTCGGAGAGGAGTCGCGCCCACTCCCCCTGCGGCTCGGTGTACCAGGTGTTGGGCACGTGGATCAGCGTGGCCACCTGCTCCTGCACGGCCCGGACCACCGGCTCCGGGCAGTGGCCCAGCAGGTTGCAGCCCCAGCCCGGAAACAGGTCGAGGTATTCACCGCCCTCCGCGTCCCAGACCTTCGAGCCCGCCCCGCGCACGAGGCACACCGGAAATCGCCGGTAGTTGGGGACGACGTAGCGCGCGAAGGTGTCGATGACGGCCTGGGTCTTCGCGCCCGTGGTGGAGTCGATCGTGGCCATGGGGATGCCTCCTGCGAACGCCGTCAGCGGCCGGCGGCCGCGGCGGCGGCCGGCACGTGCGACGCCAGCGCCGTGTCGCGGACCAGTTCCGTGCCCACGCCGCTGGTCGTGTAGATCTCGAGCAAGAGCGAGTGCCGCAGCCGGCCGTCGATGATGTGGATCTTCTTCACGCCCCGGTCGAGCGTGTCGAGGCAGCCCTCGAGCTTGGGGATCATGCCGCCGGCGATCGTACCGTCGGCGATCAGCGCGCGGGCCTCGGCGGCGGTGAGGTGCGGGATCAGGCTCTCGGGATCGTTCACGTCGCGGAGCACGCCGGGAATGTCGGAGAGCACCACGAGCTTTTCCGCGCCGATCGCGGCCGCCACCGCCGTGGCGGCGGTGTCGGCGTTCACGTTGAGCTTCTCGCCGTCGGCCGTGAGCGCCATCGACGGGATCACGGGTACCTGCCCGGCGTAGGTGAGGTTGTCGATCGTGAGCCGGTCCACGCGGGTGACCTCGCCCACGTGGCCGAGGTCCACCGGCCCGTCGGGGCCGTCGAGCGCCAGCCGTTCGCCGAACAGCACGTTCGTGGACAGGAAGTTGAGCGACATCGCCCGGCCGCCGTACTCCTCGAGCTTCGCCACGAGCTCGTGGTTGAGCTCCGTGGCCAGCACCTGCTCCACGATGGCGAGCGTGGCGTCGTCGGTGTAGCGCCGGCCCTGCACGAACCGGGGCGCGATGCCGGCCGAATCCATGGCCCGGCTGATCGCCTTGCCGCCGCCGTGGACGACCACGATCCGCATGCCGAGCGTGGACAAGAAGACGATGTCAAGGAGCAGGTGGCGGAGCGAGTCCGGATGCTCCACCACGCTGCCGCCGAGCTTGATGACGGTGGTGGTGTCGCGGAACTTGCGGATCCAGCCGAGCGCCTCGATGAGCGTGTCGGCCTTCTGGATGGCCTTCTGCTGCGCCTTCGTGACGGAGGGTTTGCCGGCGGCCACGTCGTCTGCCTTCCTGCGGAATGGAAAGCCCAAAATTCTACCACCCTGCTGGCCTGGGAAAACAAGGCCGGTCTGCTGTTTCGGGTCGCGGCAAGCGAAATGCGCGAGGGGCTGCAGTGAGCGCCGGCTCGGGGTCATTCCTGAGGCGTCAGTGCGCCCAACCCGGCTTCGGGGATGCCCATGCCCTCTCGCTGGACGTTCGCCTCAGCCCTCCAGGCTCCGGCTCTCTGCATGTCCGCTTCGCTTCGCCATCGTGGCTTCGCTCGCTTCCATAGCTCGCTCGAGGGCACGGGCATCCCGTAGCCTGTCCCGCAACGGTTGAGGAAGGCTCGGGGCTGCCCATTGCCCTGAGAGCCGGCGTTGGTGACAAGCGCAGCCCGGAGGGCGAAAGCGCAGGCACCTCCGAGTGAGCGAAGGGCAGGGATGCCCGCAGCGAACGTCCGGCGACGGGGCATGGGCAGCCCCGAGCCGGCGCGCACTAGAACACAACCAAGAGCTGGGTCTGGATCGCGGTGCCCGTGTAGCCGGCGCGGTAGGGGTAGAGGAAGTTCTGCGCCGGGTTCCTGTCCATGTAGAGCGCCTCGAGCGTGAGGCGGGCCTGGCGGGATTCCTTGAGGTACCAGTTGAGGCCGCCGCCGTATTCCTGGCCGGTGCCGTAGGGGCCGGTGACCACGCTCGAGCGGGCGTAGGCCTCGTAGGTGCGCGGCACGAAGCACCACGAGAGATACCCCATGCCGCCGTGGTCGAAGATGCTCGACCGCTCGAAGGTGCCGAGGCCCTGGAAGTTGTTCAGCAGCCGAAAGTAGTACTCGGTGAACACGCCCACGCCCCGCCACTTCCACGCCGCATCGACGCTCGCCAGCTGGTAGACGTACTTCTGCAACTCGCTGCCGGGCCCCAGGGCGCCCGTCTCGGTGATCGGCGTGCCGTCGGAGAGCCGCACGATCGTGTCTTCGGGATTGTTGCCGGGGATCGGCAGGGCGTTGGTGAGGGCGTAGACGCCGCTGGTGCCCAGGCGGATCACAGGGTCGTCGTGGTGCTCCATGTCGGAGGCGCCCAGGCCGAAGGCGCCCCACGGTTCCCACCAGGTGTTGCCCGCCCAGGCCATCGACGTGCCGCGTCGCAGCACGCCCGTCGTGCCGCCGTCGATCGCGTTCCAGACGCCGGCCTCGTAATGGAGCGTGTCGTCGAGGAGCGAGCCGATCGCGGCCACGCCGGGGCTGAAGCCGGGCCGGAAGAAGGTGTTGGCCATGCTGCGGTCGACGCCGATCGTCCAGGGTGACGCCTCGAGCCACTCGCGGGTGCCCGGCACGGGCGTCATGCCGCAGCCGACGAGGGCCGCGTCGCTGAACTTCCAGCCGGCCATGCCGATCGGCACCACGCCCGAGCGGATGCCCACGTTCGTCGTGCCGAACAGGGCGAAGCGGTAGAGCAGTCGCTCGTCGAGCACGTAGCCCGTGAACGAGAGCAGGAAGCGGTTGATGTTGAACGTGTTGATGTTGTTGATCGGCCGCGTGACGCCGGCGGCGTCGGTCCACTGGGTGTCGCCGCGGGCGAACTCGAACCAGCGGGGCTGCAGGTAGCCCCCGAGCGCCATGCCGAAGGGCACCTCGCCGCGCCGGGGCGACGTCTGCAGGAGCACGAGACCCTTCGGCGGCGCGAGGTCGGTGGCCGGGATGTAGCGGGGCCGCGGGATGCCGGCGAGCCGGGCCTCGACCTGCTGGTCCACCAGCGCGCGAAGCTCGGCCTCCTGGGCCGGGTCCCGGTGGGTGAGCGACTCCTCGAGGAGCTGGGTCGCGACCACGTCGCCGGCGTCGTCGGCGGCGAGGACGGACGGCTCGTCGCCGAGGGCCTCGGGGAAGGCCACTCGCGGCACGTCGAAGGTCGCCGCGACCGGCGGGGGCAGCTCGTCCCCGCGGGCTGCGACGGCAAGTGCGATGAGCGCCATGCCGACCACGCCGCCGCCTCGGCGTCGCAGCGGTGACCCGCGAAGGAACTCTGTGGACATGGCGGACGGGCCGTCGGGACGGAGGGGGAAGCGCAGAGCCAGCCACCCTCTTGATCGGTTCCGATTGGGAGGATTCTGCAGGCTTTGTGGGTCGGGCAATCTGGGGAGACCGCGGCTTTTCCGCCTTTTCAGTTGCTTGACGGCCAGCACGGCCTGGCTACGCTGTATTTGATTTCCAAATGATGCACGGCGGCATCATTTGTATTTTTCATCACGGACGGTGTCGTGGCTCGGTTTTCCCTGGGCCCTCCTCGATGGCAGGCCGCACCCGGTGCGGGTTCCGTTGAATCTCAAGTCCCTGAAAATCTTCTGCGACATCGTGTCGCGCCGCAGCTTCTCGCGGGCCGCCGAGGACAACGGCATCTCGCAGTCGGGCGCCAGCCAGGTCGTGGGCCAGCTGGAGAGCCGGCTGGGCGTGCAACTCATCGAGCGGTCGAAGCGGCCGCTCGCGCCCACGCCCGAGGGCAAGGCCTTCTTCGACGGCTGCCGCAAGCTCATCGCCCAGTACGACGCGCTCGAGGACGAGGTCCGCTCGCTCCACGACGAGGTGGCCGGCCGCGTGCGCGTGGCCGCGATCTATTCCGTGGGCCTGCACCACATGAGCCGCTACGTGCAGGAGTTCATGAGCCGGCATCCCAAGGCCAACGTGCGGCTCGAATACCTCCATCCCGACCGCGTGCTGGAGTCGGTCGAGCAGGGGCAGGCCGACGTCGGCATCGTGAGCTACCCGCGGAGCACGCGGGCGATCGAGGCCGAGCCGTGGCGGGACGAGCCGATGGTGCTCGTCTGCGCCCCGGGCAATCTGTTCGCCGGCCGCGTGCAGGTGAGGCTCGCCGAGCTCCAGGGCCAGCGGCTGGTGGCCTTCGATCCCGACCTCGTCATCCGCCACGAGCTCGACCGGGCGCTGGCCGCGCAGGGCGCCGAGCCCGTGGTGGTGATGGAATTCGACAACGTCGAGACGATCAAGCGGGCCGTGGAGATCGACGCCGGCGTGGCGCTGCTCCCCGAGCCGACCGTGGGCCGCGAACTCGCCGCCGGCACGCTCTGCACGGTGCGGCTCGCCGGCGAGGACCTCGTCCGGCCACTCGGCATCATCCATGCCCGCGGCAAGCCGCTGCCGCCCACCGCCCGCCGGTTCGTCGAATTGCTCCGCGGCCATGCCCGCGACGTCGGGTCCGCGGCCGTGTCGGCCGCGGCCGACGCCGGGCCGCCGCCAGCCCTTCCCGCGAGCCACCGCCC
>JBJTIV010000108.1:0-2317 GCA_046095145.1 Planctomycetaceae bacterium | reverse complement strand
ATTGACACCGGTCGACGTGTAGAAACGTTTGAGCAGGGGATCGTAGGCCAGATTGGCCAACGTGGTTCCCGACAGGAGGTTCGACGTGATCGTCGTGTACGTGCCGGTATCGGTGTCGATCGACGCAAACGACGTGGCCTGGTTCGATCCATTTCCGAGGCTCGGCTGACCGAGCACGTACAGCACCCCCGCCAGGGCAGTGCCGCCAATCCCGGCGAAGCCGGCCGAAAACACGAGGGCCGGAACGAGAAAACGCGTGACTGAGCGATTCATCCGGACTCTCCTCCCTGTTGAAAACAAGAAACCAGGCACGTCCTTCCATGGACGGTGACATCATGATGTGGCATGCGTCGTGTCTGATCGGATGACGTCGATGACGCGACCCGACCCCTTCGGCGGCGCCTTGCCGCGGCGAGGAGGCCAGCCACGCCCGAGAGCGCCAGCGCGACCGCGGAAGGCTCCGGCACCGCGAAGGCAGCCCCGGAATACTGCAGCGGCACGGTGCCGAAGGCGGGCGTGACGTCGACCAGTTTCGTTGGCTGGCCGGTGGTCACGTTGATCGTGTACAGCTCCGATGTGCCGGAGTTGACGGGTCTCAGGCCATAGAGATCGACTCCATCGCTGGCGAGCACCATGTTCTGGAAGAGGCTGTTGGCGGAACCGATGGTCGTAAAGGCTCCGGTCGCAAGATTGATCGAGCCAAACAGACTTGAACTGGCAGTGTTATTGGTGTTGATGAAGTAGTTGACGCCGCTGAGGATCGAACCGCGACCACCGATCCGGTTGGGAACGGTCACGTTGGCGTTGGCGGTGAACGCATATGAACCTGCCGTGGTGTTAATCGTTCCCACGTCTTGGTTGGTGCGGTTGTAAGCGCGGAGGGTCCCGGAGGCGTACCACATGGCATAGATGTTCTTATTGATCAGGCCGATCGAGGCCGACACGGAGCCGGACTTGGACAACGTCCGCAGGAAACTATCGGAGCCCTGGTCGCCCGTTGACGTGTAGAACCTGTCGATGCCGTGGTCGTAAGCCAGATTGACGAGGTTCGTGCCGGTGACAAAGCCCGACAGTGAAATGGGCGTGTACGTGCCCGTCACCGTGTTGATCGATCCAAACGACGTGGTCTGGTTGTTCAGTTGCACGGTCGGTTGACCAAGCACGAAGAGCTCGGCGGCGCAGGCCGCGTTGGTCGCCGCGGCCACCATCGCCAACGCAAAGCAGCGGCTGAGGGTCGGATTGATTCGTCGGGACACTGGGTAACCTAGGGAAGGCGGGAAAACAGGCGGGTCGACAAACGCCCGGAGGCGCGACGAAAGCACGAGAGAGACCAATGCAACTCTCATGCCAATCGAGGCGGCGATTTTCGGTCGGGATCGCCGCGACGCTTATTCATGGCAGTTTTCCGAAGGCAGTACCCGTGTTCGGCTAGTCAAACAAGGGGATGGCCGGCCCCAGCCAGGCTGGTGCGAATCGCCCCACCGGCTGGTGCGAATCGCCCCACCGGGACACCGATGCTTGCGGTACCGCTAGCACCGAGGGGAGTGGGACCCCTGCCGGCGGCTTGCTATTCCTTCAGGAACGGCTGGCCAGCAGCACATTCGCAGGAACGATGAGAAGGGTTTCGCAGGGGCCCTCAGCGGCGGGACTTGGGGCGGTAGTGGCTGCAGCCCCCCTCGACCACGCGGTCCCAGCCGTCGTCGATGCCGATCATCGTCTCGGCGCCGCCGAGATAGAGCGACCCGTCGGGGCGGAGCACGCGGCGGACGCGGCCCACCAGCGCCGACCGCGTGCTGACGTCGAAGTAGAGCATCACGTTGCGGAGGAAGGCGACGTCCACCAGCGGCATCATCGGCCAGGTGGCGTTGAGGTTGATGTGCCGGAACTCGACGAGCTGTCGGCACTCCTGCACGATGCTCTGCCGCCCCTGCAGCGGCCGGAAATACTTCTTGAGGAGCGGCGGCGGCAGGCCGCGGCCCGCCTCGAGGTCGCTGTAGACGCCCTCCCGGGCCCGGGCGAGGATCGGCTCGGAGAAGTCGGTGGCGATGATCCGGATGCGCCAGGTGGCCACCAGGTCGCGAAAGTGCTCGAGGAGCACCATCGCCATGCTGTAGGGCTCCTGGCCGGTGGAGCAGGCCGCTGACCAGAGCGTGAGCTGCCGCTCGGCCGCCCGCCGCGGCACGAGACCGGCGATCACGGTCCGCAGCGACTCGAACGGAGCCTTGTCGCGAAAGAACGACGTCTCGTGCGTCATCATCGCGCACAGCACGTCCTTCTCGAGCGAGGGATCGACTCCCTGCCGCACGCGGTCGATGAG
>JBJTIV010000107.1:0-2046 GCA_046095145.1 Planctomycetaceae bacterium | reverse complement strand
GCCGACACGGTTCCTCCGGCACGCCGACGAGCAGACCGTGGTGGGCGTGCACGCCGTGCTCGCGGCGCTCGCCGCGCGGTCACCGGAGCCCGGTGGCCTCTCCCGCCACGCCGTCGTGGCCGCCTCGCGCCGGCTCGGCCGGCTGGCCGCTGCCAAGACGCTCGCCGGCCTGGCTGCCGGCGGCGGCGTGAGCGTGTCGCCCCACATCGTGCCGCAGTGCTCGCTGCATTCGGTCGCCGGCGCGGTGAGCGTCGGCCTGGGCATGCGCGGGCCGCACCTCGGCGTCGGTGGCGGCGACGACGCGCTCGCCGAGGGACTCTTCGCGGCCGCCACGATCGTCCACGCGGCGGCCACCGCGGGCGATCCGCCCTGCGTGTGGCTCGTGGCGACGGAATGGGTTGACGAGCCCGAACTCGACGACACGGCCGCGGCCGCGGGCGATCCGGTGTGTCGCGGCCTGGCGTTGGCGATCGAGGCCCAGCCGACCGACGGGTCCTGCGCGGGCGGCACCGCCGGTGCTGCCGCGAACCGCGGGGGCAGCGCCGGCGCCCCGGGTGGCCCGGAGCGGTCGCGGAGCGCCGCGATCTCCGAGAGCCGGGCGGAGACCAGCGCGTGGCCGGTGATCCCGCAGGTGGCGGGCGCCTCGCATGCGGTGGGCTGGCAACGCTTCGGCATGGCGACGGTCTCCTGCGTGACGTTCGCCCGGGCGTCGTGGCCGCCCGCGGGATCAGGCGGCGTGTCTGCCGCCCTTGGTCGCGAGCTTCTGCTCGAGCACGTCGAGCATGTCGCCCACGGTGGTGATGGACTCGAGCAGCTCGGTCTCGATCTGGATGTCGAAGTGGCCCTCGATGTGGAGCACGAGCCCGGCCATGTCGAGCGAATCGAGGTTCAGTCCGTCGCGGAGGGTCGTGGCGTCGCCGATGTCGGCGTAGGTCTCGCCGGTCTCCTTCTCGAGGAGTTCGCGGACGACGTTCGACAGGTCCGTGCGGTTCATGGCGGCGGCAACTCCAGGGGCAAGGTGGGGGGTCTGGCGGCACGGTTGCGAGGTGACGCCGGGCGGGAACGGTAGCGAAGCGGCCCCCGTGGGCGAAGGGCAAAAACCGGGTAGCATGGGTGGCTCCCGCCCGGAAAATTCCCCGAGTTTCGTCGCATGCCGGCTCCCGACCACCCGCGCCCGGCTCGCACCATGTGGCCGGCGTGGCTCCTGGCGGCGGTCACGGCGGGCTACGCCGGCGTGCTCGTGTGGGCCACGCACCACCCGAAGCCGCAGGACCTGCTCGGGCCCGACCCGCCGTCGGACAAGCTCCTCCACGTGGGCGCCTACGCGGTGTTCGCGGCATTGGTCGCGGCGACGCTCGTGGCCCTGGGCCGGCTCTCGCGGACCAGCGCACGCACCGCCGCGGCCGCCCTCGCCGCCTTTGCCGTCGTCGATGAGGTCACGCAGCCGCTCCCGTGGTTCGGGCGGTCGGCCGACCCGCTCGACTGGCTCTTCGACGTGGCGGGCATCGCCCTGGGCCTCGCGGGCGGCGCGGCGCTGGCCTTCGCCCTGCGGCGGCTCCCGAGAGCCGCGGCCGATCAATAATTCGGCGTGGGCGCGCGGTAGTCGGCGAGATTCACCGACCGGAACCACTCGATCGTCTTGGCCAGCCCCTCGCGGAGCGGCACCTTCGGCTCCCAGCCGAGCTTCTGCCGGGCCAGCGTGATGTCGGGCCGCCGGCGCTCCGGATCGTCGACGGGCAGCGGCTTCTCCACGAGCTTCGACGTCGAGCCGGTGAGTTCCAGCGTGAGCTCCGCGAGCTGCCGGATCGTGAATTCGCCGGGATTGCCGATGTTCACCGGGCCCGTGAAGTCGTCCGGGCCGTTCATCATGCGGATGATCCCCTCCACCAGGTCGTCGCGGTAGCAGAAGCTGCGGGTCTGGGCTCCCGAGCCGAAGATCGTGATCGGCTCGCCGAGCAGCGCCTGGCGGATGAAGTTGGAGACCACGCGTCCGTCGTAGGGATGCATCCGCGGGCCGTAGGTGTTGAAGATCCGCACGATGCGCAC
>JBJTIV010000106.1:0-13192 GCA_046095145.1 Planctomycetaceae bacterium | reverse complement strand
TGCCGGAGGATGCCGATCCCGAGTTCGGCGGCCCGCCGCTCGACCACCCGGCTCGTCCTCCCGGTCACGATGCCGGCCTGCAGTCCCGCCCGCCTCCAGGCCCGCAGGCCGAGGCCGTCGCGGATGTGGAAGGTCTTCCAGTCCTCGCCGTCGGGGCCGAGCGTCACGCCGCCGTCGGTGAGCACGCCGTCGACGTCGAGCAACAGCAGCTCCACGCGGCTCAGGCGGCGGTCGAGATCGGCGGGTGTGGGCATGCGGCTGGCGTTCGGGCGTCCGGCCCCTGCGGCCGCTCGGCCCGGGATCCGGCGCGGTTGGGGCGGGATCAGGCCGCGGCGCTGCCCGGCCGCTCCGCGGCGACGGCCGCGGGGGCGAGGCCGACCAGATCCACGATGTCGAGCAGGCCGTAGGGCCGGTCGTCGGGATCGACGACCGGCAGTTCGCTGAGCCGCCGCGACTCCAACAGCGCGAGCGCGTCGCCGAGTCGGGCCCCGGCGAGGATGGTCGTCGGTCGCGGCGTCATCACCGCGGCGATCGGCGCGTCGAGCGCGGCGTCGTCGCGCCGCTCGAAGATCCGCGCCAGGTCGCTGTCGGTGAACACGCCCGCCAGCCGGCCGTCGGCCGCGACGATCATCACGGCGCCGGTGCGCCGGGCCGGCAGCGGGCGGGTGAAGACCGCGCGCACGGAGTCTTCCGGGCGGGCCACGCGGCACTGCTCGAGCGGCCGCATCGCCTCCTCGACGAGCATGAGCTGCCGGCCGAGACTGCCGCCGGGATGTCGGACCGCGAAATCCTCGGCCGTGAAGCCCCGCAGGCCGCTCGTGGCCAGTGCCACGGCGTCGCCGAGGGCCAGCATGAGCGAGGTGCTCGTGCTCGGGGCCAGTCCCAGGCTGCAGGCCTCGCGCACGCTGCCGGTGGCCACGACCACGTCGGCCGCCCGGCCCAGCGTGCTCTCGGGCCGGGCGGTGAACGCCACGAGCCGGATGCGGCGCGCCGCCACGTGCGGCAGGAGCCGCGTGATCTCCTCGGACTCGCCCGACTGCGACAGCGCGAGCACCACGTCGTCGCGCCGCAGCGCGCCCAGGTCGCCGTGCAGCGCCTCCGCCGGGTGGAGGAAGTGGCTCGGCGTGCCCGTCGAGGCGAGCGTGGCGGAGATCTTGCGGGCCACGAGGCCGGCCTTGCCGATGCCCGTGACGACGACGCTGCCGGTGCAGCTCTCGACGATGAGCACGGCGCGGACGAAGGAGGCGTCGAGGTCGTCGGCCGCCTGCAGGATGGCGTCTCCGGCGGCGCGGAGGATGCTCCGCCCGCGGTCGAGAATGTCGTGGTCGCGGCCGTCGCCCATGGACGCCCCTGCCTGCCGGGTGAGCGCGGCCGGCCGGTCCGTGGCCACCGCGCGGGGCGGGACTATAGGACGGCTGGGCAAGGGCCGCAACGCGGGTTTCGCCGCGGCTGCAGCCGCGGCGGGCGTCACTCCACCCGGCGTCTGACGATCTCGCGGATCGAGCCGCCGTCGACGAGCACGTCGACGAGCACGGCGCGGCCGTCGAGCAGCCGGATCTCGGCCACGGCCCGCTCGCCCGCGCGGAACCGCTCGGCCACGAGCGCGTCGGCGTCGGGGGCCAGCCGCTCGTTCACGTAGAAGCGGTCGAACGGCCACTCGAGCCGCGCCTCGTCGGCGTCCCGATCCCGGGGCCGCCGGCTGGCCATGAGCCGGATCACGTGCGGCCCGCCGAGGGGTTCGAGCGAGAGCGACTCGATCCGCGCGAGGCCGTCCGCACCCGTGACGAGTTCCGCCCACACGGGCACCGAGGCCCTCTCGGGCATGCCGGCCGGCGCCGGCACGGTCTCCTGCTCGGGACGCACTGCCAGGTAGCGGCCGCGGAGCGGGTCGTAGGGATCGGGGGCCGCGCAGCGGATTCGCACCGGCGCGCCCCGAGTCACCACGCGCTCGTGCCGCCACACGCCCGCGAGCGGCACGAGCCACTGCGCGACCGCGGCCAGCGCAAACACGACGAGGGAGACCGCCGTCCTCATGCCGGCGACCCTCCCGCCGCCGCGACGCGGCGGCGGCTGACGAAGGCGTTGAAGCCGAGGAAGCCGCAGCCGATGACGATGAAGGCCACGCCCTTGAGGAGCAGCGACAGGTCGGCGTCGGCCATCCGCAGGATGACCAGGATCGTGATCAAGGCCGCGCCGATCCGGGCCGCCCCCTGCAGGCCGACGAATTCCAGCGTGATGAGCGCGATCGCGGTGGCCAGGAGCACGAGCGAATAGGCGATCGCGACCGGCCAGCCACCGGCCTCCGGCGGCGCGAGCGGACGCGCGACCAGCGGCACGATCGCGAGCGCGGCCACCGCGAGCGTCGCGAACCGGCCCTGCCGGACGGCGACGGCCGCGAAGGCGGCCACGACGGCGAGCAGGATCCAGCACCAGGGCAGTTCGAGCGCCGGCCCCACGCCGGCCATGAGGCCGCGGGCCGGATTCTCGTAGGTGGCGATCAGGGCCTGGCCCACGAGGGCGAGGCCGCCGAGCAGCACCTCGGGCTTGCTCGCGAGCGGCTCGGCGAGCCCGCGGCGGTCGAGCGGGAAGAGCAGCACGGCCGCGCTCGTGAGCATCGCGAGCCAGAAGAACGTGCCGTCCGGCGCCTGCGGCCGGAGCACGGCATTCGCCGCGACCGCGAGCAGGCCCGCCAGGGCGGTGACGGCGAGGACGAACCGGCCGCCCGGGGCCGGCCGCTCGCGGAGGCCCGGCCCGGGCCACAGCGGCAGGATTCCGGCCAACAGGAGCGGATACCAGATGCGCACGTCGGCCGCGTCCGCGGGGAGCCCACCCGGGCTGCCGGCGCGCGCGATCGCCCACACCGCGATGCCGACGAGGTAGGCGATCGCCACGGCGGTCGACCGCATCACCCACGCCAGCGGCAGGCCGAGCACGCACGACCAGAAGACGAGGTCGGTCCACGAGCCCGGCAGGTGGTAGATCTGCGACACGAGCGCGAGTGCGGCGCCGACGGCGAGCGTCTGTCCGAGGCCCGCCGCCTCCCGCATCCAGGGCCGCGCGGCATCACCCCGCCCGAGCACCCACCAGCTCGCCGCCTGCGCCGCGGCCAAGGGCCCCAGCGCGAGCATGAGCCGCACCGACCGGGGAAACTCGTCCCAGTTGTAGGCCAGCACGGCGATCAGCCCGGTGCCGATGAGCAGGCCGCCGACGGCCCCCACGATCACCTGCGCCAGCCCGCCCCGCGGCTCGGCCGCATACCGCTCGCGCAACCGCCGCGCCCCGTCGGCCGTGACGATCCCCTCCCGCTCCCACTCCGGAAGCCGCTCGGCCAGCCAGCGATGGTGGTTGAGGCTCATGGCTTATCAGCACTTCCACATTGCCGCTCAGGAGACCTGCACGAACCGCCGCACATTTGATCCTCGGGTGTCAACGCCCTCAACCCGGCTTCGGGGACGCTCATATCCTCTCGCCTCGTCCGCCACGATCGAGGAAGGCACGGGGCTGTCCATCCCCTCGAGACGGCGTTGACGGCAAGCGAAGCCCGACCAATCCGCCTGCGGCGGATCGGTGCCCGCCGAGAGCGCAGACGTCTCCGAGCGAGCGAAGGTCAGGATGACCGCAGCGAGCGTCCGGCGAGAGGGCGTGGACAGCCCCGGGCCGGGTCTCCATGCGAGGCACCCTCACCCGGCCTGCGGCCGGCCTCTCCCGGAGGGAGAGGCGATGGAATCGCACGCCCTACGCCCCTGCGTAGCGCTTCGCCATGTCGGCCAGCGTGATGCACTTCACCTTGCCGGCGTTGCCCGCCTGCCCGAACTGCACCATGCGCTCCGCGCACACCTTCTTCATGGCCTCGCGGGCCGGCTTGAGGAAGTCCCGCGGGTCGAACTTGTCGGGCGTCTCGGCGAACACCTTGCGGATCGCGCCGGTGATCGCCATGCGGCAGTCGGTGTCCACGTTGATCTTGCGCACGCCGTGCTTGATGCCGCGCTGGATCTCCTCCACCGGCACCCCCCAGGTCTGCGGCATCCGGCCGCCGTACCTGTTGATCACGTCCTGCAGCTCCTGCGGCACGCTCGACGAGCCGTGCATCACGAGGTGACAGTTGGGGAGCCGCCGGTGGATCTCCTCGATCCGCTTCATGGCGAGCACCTCGCCGTCGGGCTTGCGGGTGAACTTGTAGGCGCCGTGGCTCGTGCCGATGGCCACGGCCAGGGCGTCCACGCCGGTGGCCGCCACGAACCGGGCCGCCTCGTCCGGATCAGTGAGCAGCTGGTCGTGCGACAGCTTGCCGGTGGCGCCGTGGCCGTCCTCGGCCTCGCCTTCGCCGCTCTCGAGCGACCCCAGGCAGCCGAGCTCGCCCTCCACCGACACTCCCTGTCGGTGCGCCGACTGCACGACCTCCTTCGTGACCTTCACGTTGTAGTCGAAGTCGGCGGGCGTCTTGCCGTCCTCCTTGAGCGAGCCGTCCATCATCACGCTGGTGAAGCCGTGGTCGATCGCGCTCTGGCAGGTGGCCGGCGAGTTGCCGTGGTCCTGGTGCATGGCGATGGGGATCGTCGGATAGAGTTCGGCCGCGGCGAGCATGAGGTGCCGCAGGTAGGCGTCCTGCGAGTAGCTGCGGGCGCCCCGCGAGGCCTGGATGATGACCGGCGAGTCGGTCTCCTTCGCCGCCTCCATGATCGCCTGGATCTGCTCCATGTTGTTGACGTTGAACGCGGCCAGGCCGTAGCCGTGCTCCGCGGCGTGGTCGAGCAGGATGCGCATGGGGACGAGCGGCATGGTGGGATCTCCGAGGCGGGCGGGAGCCGCGGGGATTCGCGGCCGCGAGGATCATAGATGATGGCGCAGGCTGGTAGAATCCCCGCTTCCGCCCGACGCGCTCACCGCACCGGATCCGCCACTATGGATTTCCGCCCGGTCGCCGACCCGCTGCAGAGCTCCCTCCACGTGATGGGCGGCTGGGCGTGCCTCGTGGCGTCGTTCGTCGTCGCGCCGCTGCCGCTGGTCTCCCTGCTGCGCTGGCCGCTCGTCGCACTGTCGGCCTGGTGCTTCTGGCGCGGCTCGCTCCGCATCCGCGCGTGGCTGCACCGCTCGCAGTGGCTGGGGCCGGCGCTCGACGACTGGCAGCACTACCGCGGCGTCCGTCGCGGCCTCAAGCAGCGGGCCTTCGGCGCCGTGCTGCCGGCGGTCGCCCTCGGCCTGCTCTTCGCCAGCCTCCCGGCGTCGCTGCAGTACGTGGTGCTCGGCCTCGTCGCCGCGGGGCTGTGGTGGGTGTGGACCGCGCCCACGCTGCCCGACGACGTGCCGCCCGCGCCACGGACGATCACGGAGTGAGCGCGTTCATCCGGACATGTCGCCGCGCGGCTCGGGCAGCCAGGCCGTGAGGATGGCGCCCACCAGCGCATAGGCTCCCGCCACGGCGGCGCCGACGACGGCGATCCGCACGGGATCAGGCGGGGTGGCGGCGGAGAGCGTGAGCGTGAGCCAGGCGGCGGCGGTACCGAGCACGCGGCCGCCGATGTTGGCGGCGAAGCTCTCCCCGGTGCCGCGGAGGTGCGTGGGGAAGACGAGCGGGATGTAGTTGCCCCAGAACGAGAACTGGGCCACCGTGAGCAGGCCTGCCGTGAAGATGCCGATCTTGATGAGGGGCATCGATCCCGCGTTGCCGAGTTGCGTGGAGATCCACCAGAAGAGGGCCGGTACGACCACCAGCGCCGGCCACTGGAAGCGCCGCAGCAGTGCCCGGCGGCTGACGATCCGCACCGCGGCCAACGCCAGGAGCACGCGGCCCACGAGTCCGCCGACCTCCTGCCAGATCGTGACCTTCGCCACGGCCTCGTCGGTGGCATTGCCGGCGATGCTCTTGAGCTTGCCCGGCGGCGGTGCGGGCTTGCCAGCGCGCTCTGCCTCCGCGATCGCCTCGTCCTGCGCCGTCTTCGCGGCCTGGAGGATCGCCGCATGCCCCTTGGGTCCGCCGAGGATCTGCGGCAACTGCTGGATCGCGCCGAAGGCGATCCCGTAGCTCGCCGCGAACACGAGCGTGGTCACGACGGTCGTCCGCACGAGCGCGGGGCTGAAGAGCTCGCGGAGGCTCGGCCGCTTGAGCGTGCCGGCCCGCTTCCGCTCGGCCCACACCGGGCTCTCGGGCAGGAACGGCCGGATGAGGATCAGGGGCAGCGCGGGGAGCACGCCCGAGATGAGCGTGTAGCGCCAGGCCTCGTGGCCGCCCTGGATCGCCGGGAGCGTGTCGGCGAACCGGGCCGCGAGCACGTTCGCCACGCCCACGAGCAGGCCGCCGAGGGACGAGAAGGCCTGCGTCCAGCCGAGCACCCGTTCCCGCTGCTCCCGCTCGGGAAACAGCTCGGCCAGCCACGCCACGGCCGCCACGAACTCCACGCACACGCCGATGAACACGAGGCACCGGAAGAAGAGCAGCTGCGGCAGCGCCGTGGCGAAGCCGGCGGCGCAGGCCGCGAAGGCGTAGAGCAGGATGCTGAACGTGAGCACCCGCCGGCGGCCGAACAGGTCGGTCAGGTAGCCGCCGACCAGGCCGAACACGCCCCCCGCCAGCGCCGGCAGGAAGAAGAGCGCCCGGGCCCACTGCACGTAGGCCGGCGAGCCCGGCACAAGCAGCGGCACGCCCTCGGGCGTCGTGCCACCGAGCGCCGCCAGCGCCGGCTTCACCACGAGCGGCAGCATGAGCAGCTCGTAGATGTCGAACGCGAAGCCGATCGCGGCGATCGCGCACACGAGCCAGCCGGTGGCCGTGAGCCGGCCGCCGAGCGACGTCGCGGAAGTGCCGCCCGCTGCCATGGGACCACCGACGGGAATGGCCGGCAGGAAAACGACCCGTGCCGGCGGGCTCACAAGCCTACCGGCACGGCGCGAGAGCGGAGAACCCGGCCCGCGTCACGGTCCGATCGACGGCGGGCACTTGGCGAGGAAGTCGCGCGGGCCGCGGGTGGTGTAGTAGGGATAGGCGACTGTGCCGGTGGGCGGCCCGGCGGGCTGCGTGGCGCCATAGTCCGAGCCGGCCAACGCCGCCCGCTCGGCGGCGGAGAGATGGTGCTTGGCGAGGCCGCCGTAGCGGCCGGTGTGCGGCGCGTGACACATCCCGTTCTCGCACTCCTGGCAGCCGCCGGTGGGGCACGCGCCGTCCTCGCAGGGGCCTCCCGGAGGACACGCTCCCTCGGAGCCCTCCTCGAGATGCCTGGCGTGGTGGGCGTAGGGACCGTCCGCGTTCAGCAGGAACAGGCGGTCCATGATCGAGCAGCCGCTCGTGCCGGCGAGCACCACGGCCGCCACGGCCAGCCCGAAACCGCGTCGCGCTGCGTTCATGGCATGGTTTCCATCGGGGCGACGACCGACCGGCGGCGAACCACCGCCGCGCACGAT
This sequence comes from Planctomycetaceae bacterium, assembly GCA_046095145.1. GTDB lineage: Bacteria > Planctomycetota > Planctomycetia > Pirellulales > UBA1268 > QWPN01. Next base: position 5,797 of record JBJTIV010000106.1, on the reverse strand, counting down.
CCGCCGCGTCACGGCAGGTATCGGTCGTGCCGGACGCACCGATTGAGGAAACCCTGCGGGTGCGAAGCTGGGGGCCCTGGGGGAAGGTCGGGGCTGCCCGTGCCCTCCCCGCACCCGGGAACTGCCAGGTCACGCTGCACAGAACGGGAGCCAGGGGTTGCCCGTGCCGTCGAGCCGGCGTTGCTGGCCAGCGGAGGCAGGATGCCGGAGCGCAGACAGCACCGAGTGAGCGGAGGGCATGATGCCCGCAGCGAACGTCCGCGCGAGATGGCACGGGCAGCTCCTGGCGGGAGGCCCTGCTGTCACCCCCCGAAGCGGCCCACGATGAGCGAGATGTTCTGGCCGCCGAAGCCGAAGCTGTTGGAGAGGGCCACGTCGCAGGTCGCCTCGCGGGCCTGGTTGGGCACGTAGTCGAGGTCGCACTCCGGGTCGGGCGTCTCGTAGTTGATCGTGGGCGGCAGGATGCCGTCGCGGATCGCCAGCATGCAGACGATGAGCTCCGTGGCCCCGGCCGCCGCGATCAGGTGGCCCATCATGCTCTTCGTGCTCGACACCGGGGTCTTGTAGGCCAACTCGCCGAACACCTTCTTGATGGCCAGCGTCTCCACGCGGTCGTTCACGCTCGTGCTCGTGCCGTGGGCGTTGATGTAGCCGATGGCGGCCGGCGCGAGGCCGGCGTCGGCGAGCGCCAGGCCGATGCAGGCGGCGGCCCCGCGGCCCTCCGGATGGGTGTCGGTGATGCGGTAGGCGTCGGCGGTCGAGCCGTAGCCGAGGATCTCGCCGTGGATGGTGGCGCCCCGCCGGCGGGCGTGCTCGAGCTCCTCGAGCACCACCATGGCCGAGCCCTCGCCGATCACGAAGCCGTCGCGGTCGTTGTCGAACGGCCGGCTGGCCCGCCTGGGCTCGTCGTTGCGCGTCGAGAGCGCCGTGAGCAGGTTGAAGCCCGTGATGCCGAAGGGATGGATCATGCTGTGGGTGCCGCCGGAGAGCATCACGTCGGCCTCGCCGCGGCGCACGAGCTCGACCGCCTCGCCGATCGCCTGGCTCGAGGCGGCGCAGGCGGTGAGGCAGTTGAGGTTCGGGCCCTGGGCGTCGAACAGCGACGCCACGTGGGCGGCGGGCATGTTGGGATCCTGCTCCACCTCGCTGAGCGGCTGCAGCGTCTCCAGCCCCTCCTTCGTGAAGCCGGCCACGTCGAGGGTCTCGCCGTGGAGCGCCGCGGCCATCATCCGCATGAAGGCGGCGAAATCCTGGTTGCCCTCGCCGCTGCCGAGGTAGACGCCGAGCCGGGTGGGATCGGCGGGCAGCCCCGCGGGCAGCCCCGCGTCGCGCATCGCCTGCAGGGCGGCGCCGCCGGCGAACCGCGTGTGCCGGTGCACGCGGCTCCAGATCCCCGCATCGCGCCCCTCGTCGGCGATGTCCCAGTCCCGCACCTCCGCCGAGATCCTGGTGGGAAACCGGGAGGCGTCGAAGTTGGTGGTGTAGCCCACGCCGGAGGCGCCGGCCACGAGGTTCTTCCAGAGCTGGTCGACCCGCGCGCCCAGCGGCGTCACGCAGCCCATGCCGGTCACGACCACCCTGCGCCTCCCGGCCACCATCCGTCACCTCCCTCGCAGCGCCGCGGGGCGCGCCCGCGGATCGCTCATAGTTCGGGCCTGACGAGCGGCTGCCCCTGCTCGTCGCGGCCGACGTCGTAGATGTGCATGTGGTCGAGCCAGCGCATCAGCTCGTGCGGCTCGAAGAGGAGCGGCACGCCGGCTCCCGGCTCCAGGTGGGCGAAGAACAGCTCCGCCTCGCCCTGCTCCCGGTCGCCCACGGTGCTGCGCACCCTGGTCAGCGAACCGGCGGGCTTGATGTCGATGACCTCCGCATGGAAGCGGATCGTGTCGCCCGGCACGGCGTCGAACCGGAACTCGGCCGCGGCGACCTTGGCCAGCACGACCCGCCGGCTGAAGGAGATCGACTCTGCGACGAGCAGCCCGGCGGTCTGGGCCATGCCCTCGACCACGAGCGAGTTGGGCATCAGGGCCGCGCCGGGAAAGTGGTCGTGGAGGTGCTCCTCCGCGAGCGACACGTTCTTGACGGCCACCGCCCGCGTGCCGCGGACGAACTCCTCGTAGCGGTCGATCCAGAACCAACGCATGGGAGCCGGCGCCGCCGTCCTCGCTCGGTCAGGCGGCCAGCTTGCCCGCCACGTAGCGCACCATGTCCTCGACGGTGAGCGTGTTGGCGAAATTTTGCACGCTCGGATTGGACTCGAACGAGGCGAGGTCGGCGAAGGGCATGCGGGCCTTGAGGGCGGCGAGCCCCGCCGCGTTGACCTTGCCGTTGGTCACGAACTCGGCGCTCGAGAGCACGTCCTCGGGAAACAGCTCCCCGCGGTTGATCTTGATGCCGAAGGCCTTCTCGAGGCGGAACACGATGTCGAGGAAGTCGATCGACTCGGCCCCGAGGTCGCCCACCATGGTCGCGGCTGGGGAAACGTCCTCCTCGTCGACGCCCAGGGCGTCCACGAGGGCGGCCTTCACCTTCTCGAAGATTTCGTCGCGCGACGGCATCGTCTGGTCACCTCGCTCACGGGGATCCGGTACGGGCCACGATGATGGAGGAAGTTCGCGGTTTCGTCCAGCCCGGATCGGGGCGGCGGGGCCCGTTTCGGACGGCGGAACCGCGGAAATCCCCGCTCGCCGCCGAGGGCCGGCGGCCGGTCGGCCCGCTACCGTGGCGCAACGCTCGGCGCGGCGTTGCCGACGGCCGCGTTGCCGACGACCTGCGTGGCGTAGACCGGGGCCGCCGTGCCGGCTCCGCGCAGCGGCGGATGGAGCACGCTCCACAGGCGGCGCATCTCCGACCTCACGCGGGCGTCGATCGCTGCGCCGAAGGGCCGCCGGTCGGCGAGGTTGTAGCGCTCGAGCACGAGGCGGGCCGTCAGGCTCGGGCGGCCGTCGATGGAGCCGCTGGCCTTCACCTTCGTGGTCGACTCGTCCTGGTCCACGACCTCGGCGGTCACGGTGAGCAGCCGGCCGGGCTCGAGAAAGTCGCCGTACTTCACGTTCCGGGCCGTCCGCAGCACGACGATCGCATGGGCGAAGTCCTCGCCGAGCCGGATCGTCCAGGCGGCGGCCTGCGTCATGGCTTCGAGCATGAACACGCCCGGCATGACCGGAAACCGCGGGAAGTGGTCGGCCAGGTACTCCTCGGCCAGGGAACAGGCCTTGACCGCGGTGATGCTGCGGCCGGGATCCACGTCGAGCACCCGGTCGATCAACATGAAGCGCATGAACGGCGTCTCCGAAATCTGGCCCCGGATCCGGGCGGCCACGAGCCGCGGCCGGGGTGTCCGGCGGACGGATGCGTCCACCGGTGACCGCCCAACATACGGGCCGGCCGCCGAGCGCCAACCGGGGCGCGGCCCGCGGCAGGCCCGGCTGCCAGCCTGACAGCCGTCACGTTCCGCACAGGGCGCGAGGCTTGCCACCCGGCCGGCGGCAGAACCCGGTTTCGCCGCAGGTTCACGGGGGCGCGCGGGCGGGTACGGGCGTCCACGTGCGTTCGGCACGGTGTTTGCAATCGGTCTCCGTCGACCCGCACGGGTTTGTTTTTCGGCGCCGTGCCTGCGAATGATTCGTTCGCTCCAGGGACGGCGCCGGCCGATGTCCCCGTTTCAGGAGCACGTCCATGCCCACGCTTCGCGACTTCTTCCAGCCGTCCTTCGGCGGCTACGCCCATCCGCTCGAGGATCTCCGCGACGAGTTCGACCGGCTCTGGTCCACGCTCACCGAGCCGCAGTCCCTGCAGTCCCGCCCGTTCCGCCGGGCCGACGGCGCGGCGCCGGCGATCAACGTGTCCGAGAGCGACGACGCCGTGACGATCGAGGCCGAACTGCCCGGGCTCGCGGCCGGCGACGTCGACATCTCGGTGTCGGGTGACGAACTGATCCTGAAGGGCGCGCGGCCCGCGGCCGCCGGCGGCGACCGGCCCTCCGGCGACGGCGAGCAGGCGGGGGTCACCTGGCACCGCCGCGAGCGGGGCACCGGGCCGTTCGAGCGGCGGATCCCGCTGCCCGTGGCCGTCGACGCCTCCCGCGTCGAGGCCCGGCTCGTGGACGGCGTGCTCACGGTGACCTGCCCGAAGGCACCGGAATGCCAGCCGCACAAGGTCACGGTGCGGTCGGCCTAGGCGTCCGGCGGTCGCCGGCCGCGGTCGTCGTCCCGGTTATTCCATTCCGTTTCACATTCACACACCATCCCAGTTCCAGGAGGAGCAGAACCCATGGTCACGACCACCACGGCGGCCCCCGAGCGGGCCGCCCAGCAGACCGCGGCCGTCGGCCGCGAGGGCCAGACCTTCCAGCCGGCGGTCGACGTGTGCGATCGCGGCACGGAGGTGACGATCGTCGCCGACGTGCCCGGCGCGCGGGCCGACGGCATCGACGTGGCGTTCGACGAGGGCGTGCTCACGGTCCACGCCTCCGTGCCGCCGCGGTCGTTGCCCGGCAACCCGATCGCGCGGGAGTACGGCATCGGCGACTACCGACGCTCCTTCCGGCTCGGCGAGGGCTTCGACGCCTCGCAGATCACCGCGGAGTGCCGCGCCGGCGTGCTCACGATCCGCGTCCCGCGGCTGGCCGCCGTGCGGCCGCGGAAGATCGAGGTCCGCGGCTGACGCCGCACCGCTTTCCCCGTCCCTGAACGTCGTCCGTTTCCTGCATCCCGTCCCGTTTCCTGCACGAGGAGCATGCCATGAGCCTGATCCCCTTCCGCACGAAGCGTCCGACCGGCATGGAGCCCACGAGCCTGGCCACCCTGGCCGATTTTCGCAACGAGATGAACCGCCTGTTCGAGGGCTTCTTCAGCCGGCCGCTGCCGGCCATGACCTGGTTCGACACCGTCGAGCCCGGGCAATGGCTGCCGACGGTCGACCTGTCGGAGAACGAGCGACAGATCCACGTCCGCGTCGAACTCCCGGGCATCGATCCCAAGGAGGTCGACGTGAGCGTGTCGGAGGATCGACTGGTGGTCTCCGGCGAGAAGACGTCGGAGACGGAGGCCAGCGGCGCGGGCTGGACGCACCGCGAGAGCCGCTGCGGCAGTTTCACCCGCGCGATCCCGCTGCCCGAGACCGTCGATCCGGCGAAGGTCACCGCCCGCTACGACAAGGGCGTGCTCACGGTGGAGCTGCAGAAGTCGCCGGCCAGCACCGCGCGGAAGATCCCGGTCTCGACCGTCGCGACCTGAGGCCGTGACGCCACGACGATATGCTGGTGGCCGCGGGGAACGGGCGTTCCCCGCGGCCGCCGCCGCTCACCACGTTCCATGCCGCTCGTCATCGCGCCGCGTCCGGATCCGGCCGGGCCGCTGTCGATCGAACTCGACGCCCTCGCGCCCGACCGCGTCGCCGGCTTGTCGGCGGCCGACGTCGCCCGCCTGCCGATCCGCGCCGACTGCCGCGCCGCGCGGCTCGGCGACCTGTTCGACGTCGCGGGCTCCGCGGGCGACGGCACGATCGAGTGCCGGGGCGATTTTTCCCGCGTCCACCGGCTGGGCGCCGGTATGGCAGGCGGACGGATCGTGGTCGCGGGACCGGTGGGCCGGCACGCCGGCGAGCATATGACCGGCGGCACGCTCGACGTCGCCGGCGACGCGGGCGACTGGCTGGCGGCAGAGATGGCCGGCGGCGCGGTCCGCGTGGCCGGCTCCGCTGGCGACCATCTGGCCGGGGCGCGGGCCGGCGTCGAAGCGGTCCTGGGGGGGGGCGTGGTGCTCGTGGCCGGCGACGTGGGCGACCTGGCCGCCGA
>JBJTIV010000105.1:0-3125 GCA_046095145.1 Planctomycetaceae bacterium | reverse complement strand
GCCGCGAGCCACGAGAGCGCCGCCTCCACGGCGAGCTCCGTGTCGCGCGAGCCGCCGCGGGCGGCCGCGGCGGCGGCGCGTCGGGCGCCGACCCTATCCGCGTAGACCTCGGGCACCCGCCGACTCGGCGGCTCGGCGACCGACCCGGCCACGGCGGCGCCCGTCTCCGGGGAGCCGCGCGACGCAGCTGCCGTCGGAGCCGGCTCGGGAGGCGGTTCGAGCAGCGGCACGACGTCGGCCGGAGCCACCCCGGCCACCGTGGCCGGCATGGTCTCGGCCGGCGGCGCCGCCTCGGCATCCGCGGGCTCCGGCTCGGCGTCGGTCGGCGGCGGCTCGTCGGCGGGGGGCGTGTCGCCCTCCGCGACCGGCGGCGGCTCCTCCTCGGCGGCGAGGACGACCTGCATCGTCATCCGACCCTCGTCGCCCGTGCCCCACGACGCCGGCGACATGCCGCCGACGAGCATGCAGACCACGGCGAGAACGGCGTGGACCACGAGCGAGATGCCGACGCACTTCTCGAGCGTGCGCGACTGGAGCCAGCGGGTCCGCACGAGCATGGCGAGGCCCGCCGCGGCGGCCGCCGCGCTCACGCCCCCGACGATCCACGCGGCCTGCATCGCACGCCACCAATCACTTGCGGATGGATCCCGACGCCCGCGCCGCCGTGGCCTTCGACCGCACCGCGATCGCCACGCTCCGCACGCCCGCGGCCTGGCAGGCCTCGTAGACCTCGGCCATGCGGCCGTGGGGCACGGCCCGCTCGCCCCGGATCGTCACGGCCACGTCGGGATGGTCCGCGCGGAGCGCCTCGAGCCGCGCGGCCAGGTCCTCCAGGGCGACCGTGTCGGATCCCAGTCGCACCTCGCCCGTGGCCTGCACCTCCACCACCTCCTGGTGCGGCGGCGCCGCGGCGGCGGCGGCCCCGGCCTGGGGCAGGTCGAGGTCGAAGGACCGCTCGTCGCTGTCGAACTTCGTGGCGCACATGAAGAAGATCGTGAGCACGAGGATCACGTCGATCATGGGCGCCAGGTTGGGCGCGGGATCCTCGTCGTCGGAGAGGCGGACCAGCGGCATGGCCTCACGCGGCGCGGCGCCGGGTCTCGGCGAGCGCCTCCTGCGAGATCTCGTCGATCACCTGCTGGCAGGTCTCGTCGAGCCGCATCGCCAGCCGGTCGACCCGGCCCGTGAACCACCAGTGGAGCACCATGGCGGGGATCGCCACGAGCAGCCCGGCGGCGGTCGTGATCAGGGCCTCGCCGAAGCCGCGGGCCAGCAGGTCGGGGCGGCCCATGGCGCCGGCGGAGGCCACGTCGTGGAAGGAGCGGATCAGGCCGAACACGGTGCCCAGCAGGCCCAGCAGGGGGCCGATCGTGGCCACGCCGTTGAACACGCGGCGGTAGCGCCGCAGGCGGTTGATCTCGCGCTCGCAGGCGTCGATCGCCGCCTGCTCGATCTCCACCGCCGGCCGGCCCCAGCGTCGCACCGCCGCGGCGAACACGCGGGCCACAGGGCTGCCGTTGGCGTCGCAGGCATCGAGCGCCGGCCCCCGCGCGAGCTGGCCGTCCTGCAGTTGCTCGATGAACCGCGTCACGAAGAGCCGGGGCACCACCCGGGCCGTGCGCAGGTTCACGGCCCGCTCGACGCCGAAGAGCACCAGCGCGAACGAGCAGCCCACGAGCGGGATCATGAGGATCCCGCCGTCGCGGAGCGTGGCCAGCAGGTTGCCGGTGGGGATCGCGGCGGCCCCGCCCGCCGGCGGCGTGGCCGGCGGCTCGGCGGCGACCCGCAGCGGCTCGCGACCGGCCTCGTCGGCGGCGCCGGCCCAGGCCCGCGCCGACTGCGCGGAGGCCGTGGCGGGCCAGGCGGCGAGGAGGGCCAGGCAGACGGTCGCCACTGCAGCGTGCGCCGCCGCCCGGCCGCTCGAGGTGGAGGTCCGTCTCCGTGGCGGCGTCATGGCCCCATCGGTCCGTCGCGGGGAGTCGCGCGCCTCCCGGTCCCTCGGGGGCGTCCATACACGGGGATTCATCGACCCCGTCGGCCGCGGCCCGCGATTGCTTCCGCCACGCCGGCCCCGTGCGGCAAAACCCTCACGACCCGCACGGTCGGGGGACAAGGTTCACGGCGAACCTCGGCATCGTGTTTCACGGCGAACCTCGGCATCCTGGTTCACGGCGAACTCGGCATCCTGCCGAGTTCGCCTTGGCCGGCCTCCGCCCCGCCGCGGCCCGCCACCCGGTCTCCCGTCGCTCGCGCTCCGGGCTTTCCTCACGGGGCGATCTCGCCTCCGGCCGTCACGCCGCGGACGCCGTGCTGGAGGCGATCGGAACCGGGGACGCGCATGCAAGCCCCGGGCGGGAGCCCGGGGACACCGCGTCGCGGCGGAGACCGTCTGCCATGCCCCACGATGTCGCGGTGGTTTCAGCATGTGCGCTCGATCCGCATGGGGGCCGGGAGCCTTGGCCACCCGGAGTCCCCCAGCTGCCGCCGGGGGCTTCAACAAGTCCGGCTCGCACCATCAAAAAACGCAAGCGAGGGGAATGCGGGTCTTCACCTCGACGCACGATCGCGTGGCCGCCGCGGCCCGCCACCCGGTCTCCCGTCGCTCGCGCTCCGGGCTTCCTGACGGAGCGATCACGCCTCGGGCCGCCACGCCGCGGCGGCCCTGCGAGCCCGGAGGTGCGAGCAGCCGGTATTCGAGCCGCACCTCGGCTGCGGCTCCGAATGCCAAGGCGAAAATCGGCAGGCTGCCGATGGTTCGCCTGAAACCAGGAGGCTCGTGTTTCGCGTGAGGCTAAAAGTTCGCGTTACAGCCGGTGTCGATGTCGCCCACCATGTGCAGATGGTCGTGGTCGATGTAGACGACTTCCTGGCAGTCCTCGTCGACGAGCGTGTGGGGCACGGGCCAGCCCACCCGCTTCACCTCCTGGAAGTAGACCGTGCACTTGTAGTGCGCGTGGTGCAGCTGGGCCGGACCCGCGAGCGGGTAGTGCCGCGGCGGGTCGATGTAGTCGGCGATCTTGCACTTCGCGATCCGCACGTGGTTCCGCTGCACTTCGTAGAGGAACGGCCAGTTGCCCTGCACGGGACGGGCCTTCTCCAGGGCCCGCATCACCTCGTCGTCGCTC
>JBJTIV010000104.1:0-8219 GCA_046095145.1 Planctomycetaceae bacterium | reverse complement strand
CGGGACCAGCTCGGTATTTTTTGATCTCACCCGCGTCGGGAGGGGTTGCCCGTGCCGCCTCGCCCGGACGTTCGCTGCGGCCCTCCGGGCCTGCGCTCACTCGGTGCTGCCTGCGCTCCGCCATCCGTGGCTGCGCCGACCAATCCGCTGGCGCGGATCGGTGCCCGAGCAACGTCGGCTCGACGGCACGGGCAACCCCTCCCGACGCGGGTGAGATCAAAAAATACCGAGCTGGTCCCGCGCGGCCTCGGTCATCCGGTCGGGCGACCACGGCGGGTCCATCACGATCCGCACCTCGACGGCCGCCACGTCGGCACGCTTGCCGATCGCCCGCTTCGTGTCGGCGATGAGCTGCGGGCCGGCCGGGCAGGCGGGGCTCGTCATCGTCATGTCGACGGACACGTGATGCTTGCCGGGGGTTTCGGCGGAGTCCCCGATCGTCACGCCGTAGACGAGGCCCAGGTCGACGATGTTCACGAACAACTCGGGATCCTTGACCTCCTTGAGGATCTCGCGGACCGAGTCCTCGCAGAGCGGCTGGTCCGGACCGCCGCCCGGTGCCACCGCCGCCGAGCCGGGTGCGACGCCATCGCCGGATGCCGCGGTCGGGGTCGCCGTCGTCGGGGCGACGGGCAGGGCGTGGGCCCGCGGGCCGTCGGCTCCGGCCGCGGCCTGCAGCCGCACCCACACGCCGCCATCCTCCACCTTCACGTCGTGCGCCCGCGTCGGCCGCACCGCGGGCATGGTCAGCGCGGCGCCGGTGCGGATGTCGAACTTGGCGCCGTGCCTAGGGCAGGAAATCGTGTGGTTCCGCAGTTCGCCGTCGGCCAGCGGCCCGCCGTCGTGCGTGCAGACGTCGTCGAGGGCGTGCCAGGCGCCGTCCACGTGGAACAGGGCCACCATGTCGCCGTCGACCTCGACGAGCGTCTTGCCCGGGTCGGGCACCTCGCCGGCGTCGCAGACTCTCACGAACTCGGCCATCGGCGGTACCCGGGGACTGGAGAGGCCGGAACGGGCCTCCGGAGCGTCACGAGATGCGGTGGATCCGCCGGCCGATCGCCCGGGCGAGCGCCTCGCGGACCGGCGGGATCGTGATGCGGTCGAAGACCTGCTGGAAGAAGCCGGCCACGACCAGCCGGGCCGCCTCGTCGGCCGACAGCCCACGGGCCTGGGCGTAGAAGATCTGGTCGGTGTCGACGCGTCCGCTCGTGGAGCCGTGCGTGCAGCGGACGTCGTCGGCCTCGATCTCCAGGCCCGGGATCGAGTCGGCGCGGGCCTCGTTCGAGAGCATGAGGTTGTCGTTGCGCTGGTAGCCGTCGGTCTTCTGGGCGGCCTTGTCCACCTTGATCATCCCGCGCCACACGACGCGGCTGCGATCCTGCAGGGCGCCCTTGTAGAGCAGGTCGCTCGTGCAGGAGGCGGCCTCGTGGTGCTGGAGCGTGTTGTAGACGAGGTGCTGGCGGCCCTCGGTGAACATCACGCCGTTGACCTGGGCCTCGGCGCCGCGGCCGACGAGCGCCACGTCCTGGGCGACCTGCGAGAGCCGGCTGCCGAGGGCGCCAAGCGTCCACTGCAGCCGCCCGCCCGCCTGCACCACGGCCTTCTGCCGGGCAACGTGCCAGACGCCGGTGTCCCAGTTCTGCAGGTTCACCATGCGGAGGAACGCGCCGGGTCCGACGACGATCTCGGTGCCGCCGCAGTGCAGGCCGCCGGCCGTGCCCGCGGCCCCGCCGCCGGCCGTCTCCGTGAGCACGGTGGCCTCGGCTCCCTCGTCGAGCACCACGAGCACGTGGGAGGTGTCGACGCCGCCGGCCGTGATGCCGGCGACCACGTGGAGCGGGGCCGCGATCCGCACCCCGGGAGGCACGTAGAGGACGGCGCTGCCCGCGTGGAACGCGGCGTGGACCGCCGCGAACCAGTCGCAGTGCGGGTCGATCACGGAGAACCAGTGCGGCCGGAAGGCGTCGGGCCGCTCGGCGAGCAGCCGGTCCGCCGAGCCGAAGACCACGCCCCGGTCGGCGAGCTCGGCATCGAGCTCCTCGCGGACCACGTGGCCGTCGAGCGTGGCCAGCCGGCCCGCGAGGCGGGTTTCCGTGCGGGGCGACTCGACGCCGCCGGCCGCATCCTCGGTGACCTCGCCGGAGAGGATCGCGGCCGCGAGCAGACCCTCGGGAACTGTCGTGGCGCCGGCCGCGGGGCGCGGCCCCCAGGCCTGCGCTTTGAACGGCCGCAGGTCGGTCCGCATCCAGTTCTCGTCGCGGCGGTCGGGCAGCCCCAGCCCCTCGAGCCGCTCGAGCGCCGCCCGCCGCGCGGCGACCACCCACTCGGGCTGCGGGCGGTCGTCCACGAGCCGCTCGAGTGCGGCGCGGTCGAAGGTCGAAGTGGCGGCGGCGGCCGTGGCGGAGGTCATCGCGGTCAGCCCACCGAGCCTTCCATCTGCAGCTGGATGAGCTTGTTCATCTCGACGGCGTACTCCATCGGCAGCTCCTTGACGAGCGGCTCGATGAATCCGCCGACGATCATCGTGCTGGCCTCGGCCTCGGTGAGGCCGCGGCTCTGCAGGTAGAACAGCTGCTCCTCGCCGATCTTCGAGACGCTCGCCTCGTGGCCGATCGAGACGTCCTGCTCCTCGATCTCGATGTAGGGGTAGGTGTCGCTGCGGCTCCGGTCGTCGAGGATCAGCGCGTCGCAGACCACGCTCGACTTGCTCTTCCTCGCGCCGGGCTCCACCTTCACGAGGCCGCGGTAGCTCGCCCGGCCGCCGTTCTTCGAGATGCTCTTGGACACGATCCGTCCGCTCGTGTGCGGGGCGGCGTGGACGATCTTCGCGCCGGCGTCCTGGTGCTGGCCGGCCGACGCGAAGGCGATCGAGAGGATCTCGCCGCGGGCCCCCGGCTCCATGAGGTACACGGCCGGATACTTCATCGTCAGCCGGCTGCCGAGGTTGCCGTCGATCCACTCCATGAGCGCGCCCTCGTAGGCCATGGCCCGCTTGGTCACGAGGTTGTAGATGTTGTTCGCCCAGTTCTGGATCGTGGTGTAGCGGCAGCGGCCGTGCTTCTTGACCACGATCTCGACGACGGCCGAGTGGAGGCTCTCGGTGGAATACATCGGGGCCGTGCAGCCCTCCACGTAGTGCACCTGCGCCCCCTCGTCGACGATGATCAGCGTGCGCTCGAATTGCCCCATGTTCTCCGCGTTGATGCGGAAGTAGGCCTGCAGCGGGAACTCGATGCTCACGCCCTTGGGCACGTAGATGAACGAGCCTCCCGACCACACGGCCGAGTTGAGGGCGGCGAACTTGTTGTCGGTGGGCGGGATGATGGTGCCGAAGTACTGCCGCAGGAGGTCGGAGTGCTCGCGGACGGCCGTGTCGGTGTCGGTGAAGATCACGCCCTTCTTCGCGAGATCCTCCTGCAGCGAGCCGTAGACCACCTCGCTCTCGAACTGCGCCTTGACGCCGGCGAGGAACTTCCGCTCGGCCTCGGGGATGCCCAGCCGGTCGAAGGTCTGCTTGATGGCGTCGGGCACCTCCTCCCACGTCTTGCCCTGCTGCTCGGCGGGCTTGAGGTAGTAGTAGATGTCCTGGAAATCGATGCCGATGTCGCCGCCCCAGGAGGGCATCGGCTTCGACGCGAAGATCTCGAGCGACTTGAGGCGGAAGTCGCGCATCCACGCCGGCTCGCGCTTCATCTCCGAGATCTGGGCCACGATGTCGGCGTCGAGGCCCTTCCGCGCCTTGAAGACGGCGGGGGAGTCGGTGCGGAAGTCGTACTTGTTGATCTCGCCGAGGGCGAGCGTCGAGGCGTCGTCGAGGCCGGTGGCCATGGTTCGGTTCTCCTGCGGTCAGGCCGTGGTGACGGCCGCCCGCTTGTCGTCGAGCATCGCCCGCTCCGCGGCGGCCGCTTCGGGATAGGCGGCCCGGATCCGCTCGTAGCCCTTCTTGTGCAGTTCGGCGGCGAGTTCGGGGCCGCCCGACTCCACGATCCGCCCGCCGAGCATCACGTGCGTCTTGAGCGGCACGTTGTGCTCGAGCAGCTGCTCGTGGTGCGTGATGATGAGGATGCCCATGTCGGCACCGCCGATCCGCGCGATGCTCTCGCTGGCCAGGCGGACGGCGTCGGCGTCGAGGCCGCTGTCGGTCTCGTCGAGGACCGCGAACTTCGGCCGCAGCATCGCCAGCTGGAGGATCTCGGCCCGCTTCATCTCGCCGCCGGAGAAGCCGTCGTTGACGTAGCGGCGGGCGAACTCGGGATCCATCGAGAGCTCGCCCATCTTCGACTTCAGCTCCGAGCGGAACTCCTTCATCGGCATCAGCTCCTCCCCCTCCTTGCGGTCGGGGTTGCGGACGTTGGTCACGCAGTGGCGGAGGAAGTCGGCCAGCCGCACGCCGGGGATCGACATCGGCCGCTGGAAGGCGAGGAACACGCCGGCGCGGGCCCGCTCGTCGGGCTCCATGGCGAGCAGGTCGTGCCGCGACCCGTCGGCGGCGACGAGCTCGATCGTGCCCGCCGTCACCTCGTAGCCGGGGTGCCCCATGATCGCGTAGCCGAGCGTGCTCTTGCCCGAGCCGTTGGGGCCCATCAGGGCATGCACCTCGCCCCGGCCGATCGTGAGATCCACGCCCTTGAGGATCTCCTGGCCGTCGACCGCGACGTGCAGGCCGCGGATGACCAACTCTTCCCGTGCGTGTCCGCCCATCGTGATCCGCCTGTCTCCGTTCGTGGTGCTCGTGCGTCGTCCGGCGTGCCGTCCCGGCAACCGCCGGGGGGCCCGCCCGTTAACCGGTGATCTTCTGGTGGTCGTAGACCAGGCTGCCCTCGCCGCCGGCCGGGGCCACGTAGCCCGAGTGGTGGGGCACCGGCAGCTCGTCGTCGACCTTGCCGACGCCGTCCTTGCGCTTCGCGATCCGCTGCCCGAGGATCTTGTCCTGGATCCGCATCAGGCCCTCGAGCAGGCTCTCGGGCCGCGGCGGGCAGCCGGGCACGTAGACGTCGACGGGCACGACGAGGTCCACGCCCTTCACCACGTGGTAGCCCCACTTGAAGTACGGCCCGCCACCGGTGGTGCAGGCGCCCATCGCGATCACGTACTTGGGATCGGGCATGAGGTTGTAGAGGCGGCGCACGCGGCTGGCCATCTTGTAGGTGACGGTGCCCGCCACGATCATCAGGTCGGCCTGCCGCGGCGTGGCCCGGAAGGCCCCCGCACCGAAGCGGTCCATGTCGTAGCGGCTCGCGCCGGCGGCCATCATCTCGATGGCACAGCACGCCAGCCCGAAGGTCATCGGCCAGATGCTCGACTGGCGGGCCCAGTTGATGGCCTGCTCGACCGACGTGAGCACGAGGTTCTCCTCGAACCGGCCCTCGATCCACGGGATGGCGACGGGCGACGTCGGGGCGTTGGCGACGGTCATGGCTGGGCTCCGGGCGGCGTGGATGGCTCGGGGAACGTGGTGAAACAGGCCGGCATTCGATGGCTTCAGGAGGAGGTTTGCAAGTCCCGATCACGTGCGGCCGAGCTCGCATGACCGTCCGTCGCATCCTGCCCGAGCGCGAACCGGCAGCACGATCCGCCGTCGAGGCGGCATTCGGCGAGCGTCACCGGGCTGCCCACGAGATCCTCGATCATCGCCCGCTCGGCGGCGCAGATGCCGCGGTCTTCCTCGGCGAGATCGGGATACGGACAGGAGTAGCTCGTGAGGACGGGCAGCCCGGCGGCCGCCCCGCCGGCGTCCGTCACCGAGCAGGCGATGTCGCGCCGCCTCATCAACTCCGCGACGTCGCGGAGACGTTCGGCGGGCGCGGCGCCGGCGACGTCGGCGCGATGGAGGCCCGCCAGGGCGGCGGCGATCCGGCCCAGCAGTCCGCGGCGCACCTCGCTGTCGCGAATGCCGCGGATTTCCCGCCACAACACGAGCGCGAGGTCGCGGAAGTTGTCACCGCCGGCCCGCCTGCCGGCATCGGTCAGGCTGTAGGCGTGGGCCGGGCGGCCCCGGCGGCCGGCGAGGGCCTGCCGTGCCACGAGCCCCTGCCGCATGAGCCGGTCGAGCCGTTGGCGGATGGCCGTGGCCGTCACCCCCAGCCCGGCGGAGAGTGCGCCGATGCCCAGCGGGCCCTCGACGCGGAGCAGGTCCACGACCGCCGCGTCGCTCATTCGCTGCCCGGAAGCCCGGTCGTCGGACGCCTTCATGCCATCACTGTACGCGGCTCGCTATTTTCGACAAGGGTTTGTGTCACAAATGGGTTTTCCTCGTGCTTTCGTTACGATTGAGGGGATGCCACGGCCATCCATGACGACGTCTCAAGCCATCGAGCGACCGCCGTTCCGGCCCACGGACAGCCCGTGGTTCTGGGGGCTCGCCTTTTCGCTGATGGCCCTCGCGGGCATGGCCGCCATCGCCCCCAAATTCGACCGTCGCCAGGCCCGGCTCGAGGGCCGCTACGCCGGCCGGGAACAGGCCGCCGCCGAGCGGGCCCGCCGGGCGGCGGGCCTGCCTGCGGTGGATCTCGCCGACGAGGCGCGCGAGCCCCCCGACTCGGAGCCTCCGCGGATCGTCGCGCTGTGGCCGCTGGCCCTCGCCGCGGGCCTCGTCGCCGTCGGCTCCGCCGTGCTGCTCGCCCGCGAGGCGCGGGCCGGCCGCGTCAGCCGATGATCGACCGGCGGCGGTCGAGGTAGTCCCAGACCACGAACCGGTCGAGGTCCCGGCCGGCCGTGAAGAACACGCGGCCCCGCGCCGCCTCGGCGAGCCGGTAGGCGAACTGGATGTCCTCGCGCGACTGCGACCAGCCCGCGAGCAGGAACACGTTGATCGTGATCCCGTCGCGACGGCAGGCCCGGGCCTCGCGGAGCGTGGCCTCCTCCGTGCGGCGGTGCGGCGGGTAGAGCAGGTAGAGCTCGTTGCCCTCGAAGTGCGCGGTGGGCAATCCGTCGGTGATCAGGATCACCTGGCGATTGGGCGTGTCCTGGCGGCCGAGGTGCTGCCGCGAGAGCTGCAGCGCATGCTGGATGTTCGTGAAGTGGGGGGGCACGTCGGCCTCGGTGATCCGCGGGTCGGCCATGTCGGCCCGCAGGCGGACCACGGAGTCGAAGATCGTCACCGGCTTGGGCATGCAGCGGAGGATCTCGCCCGCGGCGAGCGGCCTGGCGAAGGAATACATCTCCACGAACTGGAGGAAGTCGCCGGGAAACTCCCGCTGCACGAGGCCCTGGAGCGCCAAGGCCATCCGCTTGACGTTCACGTGCAGTCCGCCGTAGCGCATCGAGCCGCTCATGTCGAGCACGACGCTCGTGGCGCATTTGGGCGTGTTGCGGGTCCTGTGCACCTCGATGTCGCGGGGCGTGAGGCGGATGCGGCCGCCGGCCCCCTCGGCGGCGCCCCGCAGCATGGCGTTGACGAGCGAGCCGGGGATGTCCATGTGGGCCACGGAGTCGCCGAACTCGTAGGGCCGCGTGGGCACGAGCTCGACGGCGCCGTCGCCCTGCACGTCCACCTGGTGGCGGCCGGTCCGCGAGGCCTCGAGCCGCGCGAAGATCCGCTCGAGCAATTTGCCCTGGAAGGTCCGCAGGGCCTTGGGCGTCAGGCCGTAGCCCTGCTTCGTGCGCTCGAGCCCCTGGGCCGCGGCGGCCTGCTCGATGAGATCCTGCACCTGCCGCTTGAGCTGCGCCAGGTCGTCGAGCTCGCCCTGCTCCACGTGGCGGCCGAGCGCCTCGATGTCGATCACGAACAGCTTCGCCGTCGTGCGGGCCTCCTCGACCTGCTTGAGCAGCTCCTCGATCTCCTCGAGCTCGCGCTTCACCTCGAGCGCCCGCTCGATCGTGAGCTTCTCGCGGCCCGTGAAGCTCCAGGTCGCGGCCAGCTCGTCGACCTGGTAGACGTCGCCGAGCCGCTCGATGAGGCCCGCCAGCCGGGCGGCGAACGGGCTCTGGTCGTCGTCCTGTCCGTACCAGAGCCGCTCGAGCCGCCGCAGCTGCTCCTCGCGGACGGCCCTTTGAAACTCCTCGCGATGCCGCGCGGGCGGCTCGGCCCGCTGGGCAGCGTCCCGGAACACGGTGCGGGCCTTCTTCCGAACCGCGTCGGTCTCGTAGCGCTCGAGGATCCGCCGCCGCTGCTCCTCGAGCGCCTTGCGGACGGCGTCGAGCGACGGCCCCAGGTTCCGCAGGTCCTCGGGCGACAGTTCGATCGCGTCGGCGAGCTGCTCGGCCGTGAACTCGGTCTC
>JBJTIV010000103.1:0-11322 GCA_046095145.1 Planctomycetaceae bacterium | reverse complement strand
CCGTGTCCCTCCGGGTGGCCGCGCGGAGACCGGCGGTGCTGGGGGAGACCGGCCGCCTGGCCCCCGTGGATTCCCTCGGCCCGCCCAGGCCCGCGGCGCTGGCCTCGCTCCGCGAGCAGATGGACGATCGCCACCGCCGGGCAGCAGAGCGCCGGCCACCGAGACGTCGGTGTCGGTCTTGATCAGTTCGATCCGGGTCGCGACCGCCGCCCGGGCGCCCTGCGCCACCTCCCGCCGGCGCTCGAGGTCGTCGAGCGCGGCGGCGTCGGCCGGCGTGATCGCCGGCAGCGTGCGGAGCAGGTCGTCGGTCTTCTCGAGCCTGGCCTCGTGTTCCTCGAGCTGCACGCGCATGCGATCGAGGATCTCGCGACGGCCGGCCAGGTCGAGCGCCTGGCCCAGCGCCTCGACGAGCCTGCGGGAGGACGCGGCCTCCTGCTGCGCGGTGGCGGCCTGCGTGAGGCCATCGGCCGCCCGCGAAGCCGACTCGCCCGTCCGCCGCTCGTGGTCCGCCAGCCGGGCGATCTCTGCCTCGAGCGGGGCCTGCGCGGTGCGGAGATCCGCGATCTCCCGGCCGAGCGCCCCGATGCGGGCGTCGACGTCGGCGAGCGCCGTGTAGTCGCGGGCGGCGGCATCGCGAGCGGCCCGCTGTCGGACGAGCGCGGCCTCGAGCTGCTCTACGCTGTCGAGCGTGCGCCGCGCCTGCTCGAGGCCGGTCTCGGCGGTCTCGAGCGTGGCCGCATGGTCGCGGATCGTGGCCTCCTCGCGCGCCAGCGCCCGGGCCGCCTCGTCGAGCGCGGCGAGCTGCGCGGCCGCCGCCGCCGCCGCCGCGGTGGCCGCCTCGAGCTGCTGCCGGGCGGCGAACAGCTCGGAATCGCGCCGCACCACGCCCGTGCTCGTGAAGATCGTGCCGTGGGCCGACACGACGTGGCCGAAGGTCGTGGCATCCCGGTCGGTCTCGGTGACCCCGCCGCCGGCGATGTCGACGAGCCGCCGGCGGAGCGGCTTGGCGGCCGACTGCAGCACGTCGGGCCCGGTGGGGTCGTCGGCCGCCGCGCCCTGCCAGACCCAGAGGTGGGACCACTGGCCGCGGAGCTCGCGCCGCGAGGCGGCGTCGACGTCGAGCAGGTCGAGGAGCTTCTCCTCGGCGGCGTTGCCGTCGAAGCGCTCGCCGGCGTGGTCGGTGAGCGTGGCCACGGAACTCTGCGTGCCGCGAAACACCTTGCGGAGCACGTAGCGTCCGTCGCCCACCTCGAATTCGAGCGTCACCTCCGGCGCGGCCGAATGGTGCCGCGGGCGGATGGCGGCGAGATCCACCTTGGACGTGTGGCGGTAGAAGAGCACGCGGTGGATCGCCTCCACGAGCGTGCTCTTGCCCGACTCGTTGGGGCCGCCGATGAGCGTGCGCGAGGGGTCGAAGCGCACGGTCAGCTCGGCATGCATGCGGTAGTTGCGCAGGGTCACCGCGACGAGTCTCATCGGCCGCCTCCGGCGTGGGCGAACTCGTGGAGCAGGGCGACGGCCGTGCGGGCCACGTCGGCGTCGTCGCCCCGCATCTCGGCGACGAGCTGGCCGGCGACGTGGGCGATGAGCGGGTCGCCGGCGGCCGTGAGGGCCTCGATCTCGTCGGGGGAGGGCTCGATCGCCACGGCCCGGTCGAGCCGCAGGTCGAGCAGGCTCGCCTGCCAGCTGCGGAGGATGGCGTCGAGCTCGGCATGGGCCGCGAGGCCGAGGCTGCCGGAGAGCGAGAGCCTGAGCAGGGCGCGCCCGCGGCCGCACTCGCGCGTGAGCTGGTCGAGCAGGGCCTGCAGCGCCGCCGGGCCCGAACCGCCGGCGAAGGTCTCCGCATGCACGAGCCAGCGCGTGCGGCCCGTCTCCACCGCCTCGACGATCGGCGGCGCGCCCCGGCCGGCCCGCACCACCGCCACGTGGCCGGTCGTCTGCCCCGCCTTCGGGAAGCGGTCGGTCTCGTGGCTGCCTGCATACCAGGCCTTGTCGCCGGCCCGGACGAAGCCGTGCCAGTCGCCGAGGGCCACGTAATCGATCTCCGCCGCCGGCAGCCGGTCGAGCTGGATGAGGTTGGGCTGGCCCGAGAGATCCTCCTCGTCGGACTCGCCCTGGAAGTCGAGCGTGCTGCCGTGGGCGACCACGATCCTCGGCCGGTCGTCGAGGTGGCCACGGTCGAGCGCGTGGACCCACGCGCAGGGATCCCCCACGGTCTGCCGCCGCTCGAGCGGGCAGGGCAGCAGGATCGCCTGCTCCGTCTCCACGGGCGTGCGGTCGAGCAGCACGTGGAGGTTCGGGGCCCGCTCGCGGCTCTCGCCCCGGAAAAACTCCTGCTCCCACACGCTCCCCGGGCCGGCGTGGTCGTGGTTGCCCGGAATCACGTAGACGGGCACGCCGATCGACGCGATGGCGTCGCAGGCCGTGGCGACGGTCTGGTTCGTGGGATGGGCGGAATCGAAGAGGTCGCCCGCCACGACGACGAACGCCGCGCCCCGCGCGCGGGCCACCTCGCCGATGCGCCGCACCGCGTCGATGCGCTCCTGGCGGAGCAGGGCGCGCTGGTCCTCGCCGGCCACCCGCGAAAACGGCTTGCCGAGCTGCCAGTCGGCGGTGTGGATGAAGGTGATCATCGGACGCGATCCGTGCATGGCGAAACCGGGCCCCCTCGGCTTTCCGATGGCAGCCAAGATCCATCTTTATACCGCGATGGTGCCGTTCCCGACCGCTCATCCGGCCCCGGCCGCCATCATGCAAGCCGCTGCGCCAGGCCCGTGGCCCGGCGGATCGGTGTCTGGATCGCCGCCTCGATCACCTCGCGGGAGCCGACGACCGTGACCCGCTTCCGGGCGCGCGTCACGCCGGTGTAGAGCAACTCGCGGGTCACGATCCGGCTCGTCCGCTCCGGCAGCACCACGACCACGTGCTCGTATTCGGAGCCCTGGCTCTTGTGGATCGTGAGGGCGTGGACCGTGTCGATGTCTTCCAGCCGTGAGACCGGCAGTTCGAGCGGCCGGCCCGACGCGTCGAGGATCCCGAAGACGGCCTTCCGGGTCGGTCCGTCCGACATCACCACGCCCACGTCGCCGTTGGCCAGGCGGAGCGAGGGACTGTTGCGGGTCACCATCACGGGGCGGCCGGTGTACCACGGAAACCCGGGCGGGATGTCGAGCTGCCGCTCGATCCGCGCGTTCCAGCCCGCCACGCCCATCGAACCCTCGCGATGCGCGCAGAGCACCTGCAGCCTCGCCTGCTCGACGAGCACGGCGCGGGCGTCGGTGCCATGGGCCTTCCTGCGGAGCCCGCGGGCATGCCCCACGACGTCGGCCGTCAGCGCCTCGAGCCCGGATCTGTCGGCCGGATCGATCCAGGCGACCGGGCCGCCGCCGGCCCCGAGGATCGCGAGCGCCGCCTCGCGATTCCCCTGCCGGATCGCCCGGCCGAGGTCGAGGATCTCGACGGCTTCGGCGCGGTGGATTTTCGTGAGCGTGTCGATGCAGCCGTGCAGCGGCGTGCCACGGTGGGCGTCGTCTGCAAAGCCGGCGATGTCGCCGAGGGCCGTGCCGGCGTCCACGCTCGCGAGCTGGTCGGGGTCGCCCACGAGCATGATCTCGGCATCCGGCCTCAGGGCCGCGAGCACGTGATGCATCATGCTGCTCGAGAGCATCGAGGCCTCGTCCACGATGACGAGGTCGTGGGGCAGGGGATTTCCGGCGCGATACTCGAATCGGTGGCCGCGCCGCGGGTTGAAGCCGAGCAGCTTGTGGACCGTGGTGGGCTTGAGCTGCAGGATCCGGTCGCGGGCCTCGGCCGAGGCGGCCACGGCCGCGCCGCCGCAGGCCTGCTGCAGCGCCTCGGCCATCCGGGCCGCCGCCTTGCCCGTCGGCGCGGCCAGGGCCACGGCGAGTTCGCCGCCGGCTGCGCCGAGCGCTTGAAAGCGCTGCACCAGGTCCTGGGCCACCTTGGTGGTCTTTCCGGTGCCCGGGCCTCCGAGCAGGATGCGGATCGTGCCTGCGGCCGCCCGGGTGCGGATCGAGGCGGCGATCGACGCCTCCTCGGCATGCGACCGGGCCAGGTAGAGCCGGTGACCGTCGAGGATGAACGGCGTGCGCTCGCCGGGCCCGCCGACGAGCGCGGCCGCTGCGCTGAGGGCGGCGACCCACGGCTCCGCTGCGGTCGGCCAGGCGGGATGGTCGCCCGCCGCGAGGTCGATCTCCCCGGCCCACGCCGCGATCTGGTCGAGATCCACGCAGGTGTGGCCGTCGCGCACCGTCCGCAGCGCGAGGCACATGCCCAGCCAGGCCAGGGAATCAGGCTCGGCCGCACCGTCGCGGCGGGCCATCTCCACCAGGAGCGCCGCCGCCGTGATGTCGTCGCGGCCGATGGCGCCGGCGGCACGGGAGTCGTGGAGCGAGGGAGGATGATTCATCGGCCCGCTCCCGCCGGCTGCGCGACGAGCAGGTCGCTGAGTTTCTTCCACAGCCCCCGCGGGGCCTGCCAGGCGAACACGCCGTAGCGGTGGCCCTTGTCGTCGGTCGGGGTGTCGGGCCCCTGCATCCCGCGGATGAACGCGTAGGCCACGCCGGCGATGCAGTCGTCGGGATCGACCGCGGGCAGCCGCCAACGGAGCATCCGGGAGACGGCCGTGCCGTAGAGCAGGGCCTGGAGGGGATAGTGGTGCTCGGCCATCGCGGGCACGAGTCGATCCGGGGCGTAGGCCCGCAGCGGATCCTCCATCCCGCCGCGATGGAGCTTGTTGCTCTTGTAGTCGGCGATCAAGAGCCGCGGCCTGTCGGGACCGCTCCCCGGCAGTCGCACGAGGGCGTCGATCGAGCCGGTCAGCAGCCCACCCACCGGCACGTCGAAGGCCGGACCGGCCAGGAGCGCGGCGTAGCCATGGAGGCTGTCGGACTCATCGAGCGTGTCCGCGAGCAGTTCGCCGATGGCCTGCGCCCTCACGCCCTCGACGAGCGACGCCAGGCCCATCTCGAAGGTGAGTTCCGAGAGCCGATCCGACGGCGGGATCGATCCCAGCGCGAGGTCGCCGAAGGGCCCGCCGAGGGGCGTCTCGAGGGTCGCCGTCACGACCTTCACGAGGTCGTCGTGGCGGTCCTTCAGCCGGCCCGAGGTGGCCCGCTCGGCGACCACCCGCCGCACCTCGGCGTCCAGCGGCCGCCGCGACGTGTCGACGTGCTCGAAGATCTCGTGGATCACCCGGCCCACGGCCACGCCGGCCGGCAGGTCGATCACGGCGCGGCTTGCTCCGGCCGACTCCGGGAGGGCCGGCGGCGCGGCGCCGCTGGTCGCGTCTGCTTCGTCGTAGCCGCCGCCCTCCGGGTCGAAGAGCCGCTCGCGGCCGTGGCCGCGGCCGGCGGTGAGGCCCGTGAACGACATGCGGCGATATGTCTGCTCGACCGCGGGGGGCGGGGCGAGCGCAAGGTCCTCGTCTGCCCCGGCCTGCGGTGTGAGCGGTCGGCTGAGTCGCGTGCGGCCGTTGGGCGCGGACGAGGCCGGAAGCGTGATCGTGCGTTCCAGGATCGAGAGGGGAGTCGGTCCCTTCTTCGGCGGCCTGCCCCGGCCGACCAGCACCGCCAGGTAGTGCTGCGCCCGCGTCGTCGCCACGTAGAGCAACCGCTGCGACTCCTCGACGTCGGCAGCCTTCCGGCGCTGCTTGGCGTGGCTCGACTCGACACCGAGGGCAAAGCCGAGGTCGAGCTTCCGCACGCCGTCGTCGTCGTAGAACGTGATCGGCTTCCTCTCGCCGCGGCCCTCGGGATCCTTCCACAGGTCGGCCACGATCACGCCGGGAAACTCGAGCCCCTTGGCCGCATGGATCGTGGAGATCCTGACGGCGTCGGCGTCGCTCTCCACGCGGCGGGCGACGAGATCGTGCTTCTCGTCCATGTTCGCCAGCCGGCTGAAGATGGCGAGGGCCCGCTCCGCCGAGCAGCCCTGGCCCGGCCCGGCCGAGTCCATCACCTCGATCACGTGGAGGAAGTCGGTGACGTTTCGCTCGCCGTGCCGCCCCTGGGCGATCCGCGTCATCACGGCCACGTCGGCCTCGACCGTGGCCCCGAGGGCCGCGATGCCTTTCTTCACGAGCAGGGCGGAGAACTCGAGCAGCCTGTCCTGGACGGCCTGGAGTTCCGCGCTCGTGTCGTCGAGGAGCGCTCCCACCTCGGCGAGCGAGTGGCCGAAGAAGACGGTGGCCGCCGCCCGCCGCACCCGGCCCAGGTCGGAGGGCCGCTCCATCGCCTCGAGCAGTGCGCGGATGTCGAGCGCCATGCTGCTGGCCATCACGCTCGCGGTGCCGGCGGTGACGGCGGGAATCCCGGCCCGCCCGAGCGCCTGCTGGACGATTTGGCCGACGCTTCCGGAGCGGACGAGGATGCAGATGTCTTTGGGGGCGATCGGCCTGTCGGGATTCACCGGGTCGGCCGGCTGGGCCAGCCGGGCGTCGTCGAGGAGTTCGATCACCTTGCCCAGGACGGGCCGGGCGAGGGCCATCTGGCTGCCCGCGATCCCGAGATCCACGAACTCCACGCTGCCCGGCATCCGCTGGATGAGCGCCGCCTGGTGATGCGCGGTCGCGTGGACCGGCTGATAGGCGATCCCCGCGCCGAAGGTGGCGCCGGCGAAGGCCGCGTTGAGCTCGTCGAGCACGGGTTGATCGGACCGGTAGTTGACCGTCAGCGAGCGACGCACGGTCTCGGGGCTCGCGACATGCGCGACGTAGGCCCGCACGTCGGCACCGCGAAAGCCGTAGATCGCCTGCTTGGGATCGCCCACGCTGATGAGCCGCCGGCCGTCGCCGCCCGGGAACAGCCGCTCGAAAAACTCCCACTGCTGCCGGTCGGTGTCCTGGGCCTCGTCCACGATCGCCAGTGCGAAGCGCCTGCGCAGGGCCGCGAGCAGGTCGGCGCGGGACGCGTCGCAGACCAGTTCGCGGGCGATGCGGAGCAGGTCGTGATAGCCCGGGGCGGCGGTCAGCGCCCGCTGGACGCGCTTCACGCAAGACTCGAGGTGGGGCGCGAGCGTCTCGAGGAGGGCGCTGGCGGGCGCGTCGAGCGCGGGATCGATCCAGGCCTCGACGAAGGGATCGCTGCGCAGCGCGTCGACGAGCGGCTTGATCCTGTCTTCCGTCCAGCGGTGCGCGGCGGTGGCGTGGGCGACCACGAGGTCATTGACCGCCTCGGTCAGGATCCGGTCGGTCTCGTCGCCGTCGGTGATCGAGCCGGCCTCCATGCCAGCCATCCGCAGCACGCGGCTGCAGACCCCGTGGATCGTCGTGATCGTGGCCGTGTCGAACTCCACGAGCGCCCGCTCCAGCCGTCGGATTCGGGCGGCGATCTCGGCACCGGCGCCGTCGAGCAGCCGGGCGACGACCGGATCGTCGCCGGGATCGCCCTGCGCGCGAAGCTTCTCGGCCGTCTCGGCGAGCCGTCTCCGCACCCGGTCACGGAGCTCCGCGGCGGCGTTGCGCGTGAACGTGGTGATCAGGATGTCGCCGATGCGGAGGTCGTCGCAGAGGGCGATCTCCAGCGTGACGATCGCCGCCACGGAGTAGGTCTTGCCCGTGCCGGCGCTCGCCTCGACGACGAGACCGTGGGGGAAGTCGTCGGTGCGCAGGTCAAGGGGCATGGGGGTGGTAGACGTAGGCTCGCGCGCTCTTGTCGTAGGTCATGTCGGTCAGGGCCTTGAAGCGCGCGTGAAAGTCGAGGATCGAACGCAGCCGCTCGGGCGTGGCCTCGTCGAACAGCTGTTCGAAATCCGGCTGGCCGCCATGGACGACCGCCTCGTTGCTCTGCGCATACCGGCCGCTCGTCGTGAACGTCGTGAAGGCCTCCAAGGCCTCGTCCCGGTCGTTCGGCAGGTGTTCCGCGGTCTTGCCGAAGAGTCCCCGGGGCTCGGCCACGGCCTGGCGATAGAGCCGGCCGAGTTCACCGAGCATCTGCTGGGCCACGGTCGAGGAGATGGCATCGTCGAGGCGGATCCGCCGGATCTGCACCACGTCGTCGGGCGGCACCGTTGCGGCGCCGTCGCCCGGGGTCCAGCCTTCGTACTGGCTCAGGATCACCGCCTGGGCGCTGCTCGGCCCCGCCGCCTCGAGGGCCAGGAGCTGCAGGCCCGCCAGCGCCCTGGCCACCAGGAAGCCGTGCGTGCTCGTTTCGATCGCGTCGGGCCGCACGAGGACGATCGTCCGCACGTCATCGGCGTCCGGATAGCACCGCTCGATGGTGCCGGTCAGCGCGACGCCATCGAGCTGGAGCGAGATCGGCTTGTGACGTCGTTCCTCGAGGGGAACGCCCGCGGCTGCCGCCAGGTCGAGCAGCGCCGCCGAGAATTGCGTGATCTCCGCGACCGCGGCCCGGCCGAAGCCCAGGACGGGCACGTCGCCGTTGGCGGTGACGTCGGCGGCCCAGGCTGCAGCGAAGGCCTCGCGATCGCGCGTCGCAAGCAGCCGCTCGAGGTAGTCGTCGCGCAGGCTGCGTTTTTCCAGGCGCTCGAGCTCCAGCGGTAGCGTGGCGGGGATCGAGAGGTCGTCGTCGCGCCAGGGACTGATGCCGAGCGTCTTGCGGACGAAGGGCCAGAGCGGGTCGTGCATGAATTCGGCGAGCCATTCGAGCGGGATCGCCTCGAGAGGAGCGGGGAGGCCCCCGGCACCGGCGGCCGCCGGCGGCGTGGCGGGCGGTCTTCCCAGCGCCTTGGCCGCGGCCCGGGCGGCGGCGTCGTGGCTCCAGGCGTCGCTCGTGCCGAGCAGGCTTTCCTTGCCGGTGAGGAAGTTGCCGCGGCTGCAGGCATGGCGGGGGTGGATGATTTCGATTTCGCTCGAGCGGTGATCGCCGCGCGCGACGGTCGGCACGCCGTGCCGGCCGACGAAGTCGGCGAACTCCGCCAGCGGTGTCACCAGCGGGAGCATCTGGTTGTTCCTGACATCCATGCCCGTGCAGGTGATGACGAGGCGATCCTCCGCCGCCAGCAGGCAGTCGAGCAGTTCGCGGCGGACCTCGAGGCCGCGGTCGCGGTCGCCGAGGAGCTGCTGGCGATCGACCAGGTCCTCGCTGTCGCCCTCCCGCGGCGCGACGGCCTCGTCGTCGTAGCCGGCCAGGCAGACCACCCTGAAAGGCACGCCCCGCAGCGGGATCAGCGACGTGGCCGTGATCATGCCGGTCCGCAGCGGCTGCCGGCCCACCGGGGCGACGAGCGTGGCGGCGAGGATCGTCTCCAGGTCATGCCACGGCACGGCCACCTCGGCCGGCGACGCGCCCGCGGCGGCGGCCGCCGACCGGCGGAGCCCGTCGAGCTCCCGGAGGGGCACTGCCAATGCGTCGCTCTCCGCGCCGGCCAATTGGCCGAGCGCCTCCTCGAGCAGGTCGCACCAGGCTGCGACCGGCCGCGGCTCGGCGGCCGCCCGGTCCACGTCGTCGATGATCCCGACGATGGTGATCAGCGGCGCCAGCGACGCGATGTCGGCGGTATCGACGCTGCGCAGCGGCACGACGCCGCCGAGAACCGGTTCGGGCTCGCCGTCGGGCACGACCGCCCCCAGGAGCGTGCGCTCGAGGCCCAGGCGCCAGGTGTGGGCCGGCAGGTCGTCGCGGTCGAGCCCGCCGCCACGGCTGCGGCGGGCGGCATCGAGGCCCCAGCGAATCTTCGTCCGCTCGATGCACCGCCGCCAGATCTCGACGTCCTCGTCATCGAGGCCGAAGTGGGCGAGCACGAGCGGGTGCGTGGCCAACGCGAGCACTCCGTCGACCGAGCAGCGGGAGCCCGCCAGCTCGATCAGCGCCGCCAGCAACTCGGCGCCGCGGCTCACCTCCCGGATGCCGCGGTCGGCGACGAGCAGTGGCAGGTGCAGCTCGGCCGGCTTGCCCCCGCGCTCGGCGCCGGTCACGTCGCGGTTGAACACCGCCTCGAGGTGCGGGGCGAGCGTCGCGATCTGCGGGCTGAGAATGACGACGTCATGGGGCGCGAGGCCGGGGATCTCCCGGAAGGCGTGGAGAATCGCGTCGTGGAGCACCTCCGCCTGCCGGCCGAGGTCATGGCACCGATGGATCCGCACCGACTGGTCGTCTTTCCGGAAGGCCACGTCGGCGGCCGCGACCGGCACCCGTCCGGTGGCGACGGTGTGCTTGAGCCTGGCGAGGAGTGGGGCATCGGCGGGCAGAGCCTCCGGCGCCGCGGGGCCGAACTCGGGGTGGAGGCCCTGCGCGGCCAGGAGCCACTGGGACTCGCGCGTGCCCCGCAGCCAGGCATCCACGAGCGGATCGACATCGGTCGTCGGTGCCGCGCTGCCGCGGGCCTGCGTGGCGGTGTGGTCTTGAGACACCGGAGGCGCCGTCGTCGCCCAGGGCCTCCCGAGCGCGGGCGCCGGATGCACGAGCAGCACGTCGACCCGGCACGGCGGCCCAGCCTGCGAGGGCAGGGTGGCCAGCCGCTCGAGCAGCGCGATCTGCTGGAGGGAGAGCCCCTGCAGACCGGCCACGAACACGGCGTCCGGGGCCGGTCCCGGGGCGTCTCGCTCCCGCGCCGGCGGGCTTTTTTCCCCGATCGTGGCACGCACCTGCCGCCAGAGATCGAACTGCCAGCGGTCGCGGGCGGGCAGGTCTCTCGCGATGCGGTCGCCCGCAACGTCGGCCTCGGGACTCAGCTGGGGCTTGCCCTGCTCCCACGCGAGGATCATCCCGGGGCGGCGGAAGTGGTAGTGGTCGAACCGGTCGGCGATCCTCCGGGCGGCGAGCAGCGGCCCGCCGGCGCGCGCGACCACCTGGGCGAACGTGTCGTCGCGAGCGAGCACCTCCAGAATCGTGAAGGTGAGGTGGTCGACGTCCCAGGGATCGGCCTCGGTGCGTGCCGCATCCGAGACGAGCGTGGAGATCGTCCCCGGATAGGAGAAGTCGACGTTGGCGACGATGCCGTCGCGGGCGCACGCGCCGTCCGGCCCGGTGCTCGCGCCCAGCCGCTCCGCGAGTGTGGCCGCCAGCCAGGCCTTCGCCCCCGCGGTCGGCACCACGATCCGCGGCTTCGCGAAGAGATCGCGATCGTGGCTCAGAAACCGGCACACCGGCTCGAGTACGTCGTCGAGGCGGCGGACGTAGGAAATGGCAAGCGGCATGGCGGCGCGAGGCCAGCGGGGCTCGCGGGCGACATGCCGGGGCCGAGATCCCCCGGCCCTTCGCGCGAGCCCGGTATTGTGCGGCCCGCCCATCCAGGGGGGCAACGGTCGGCACTGCTTGGGCGCGGCCAGCCGGCGGTTTTCACGTCCCGGCCGCCGGCTGGGCTCAGCGACCGCTGCGCCGCCGCCGAGCCATGCCAAGGGCC